>NZ_SRZM01000275.1 GCF_019402445.1 Brachyspira pilosicoli | reverse complement strand
TCTCTAATTCATAAATCAAAAATACATAAATATATATAACACAATTAAAAAGGATTTAGTTTTATGCTTCTCAGTTTGGCATTAATATTTTTATGCGGAATGATACTTGGAAAAATATTTTCACTTTTAAAACTTCCATCACTTTTAGGACTTATAATCACAGGTATAATATTAGGACCGTATTGTTTAAATTTATTAGATAACTCCATACTTTCAATATCAGCAGATTTAAGAGAATTGGCACTTATTATAATACTTACTCGTGCTGGGCTTAATCTTGATATAGAAGACTTAAAAAAAGTAGGGCGTCCTGCAATATTAATGTGCTTTGTGCCTGCAAGTTTTGAAATAATAGGAATGATTTTAATAGCTCCAAAACTTTTTGATATTAGCTTATTAGATGCTGCTTTGATGGGGGCTGTTGTAGCTGCTGTATCTCCTGCTGTGCTTGTACCAAAAATGCTTAAGCTTATAGACGAAAAATACGGTACCAACAAAAGCATACCTCAATTGCTTATGGCTGGTGCTTCTGTTGATGATATATTTGTAATAGTGTTGTTTACATCTTTTACTTCGCTTGTTAAGGGAGGAAATATATCTTACCTTGACTTTGTAAAAATACCTACCTCTATTATATTTGGGCTTTTATTAGGTATTATTATAGGTTTTATATTATCGAAGTTCTTTACTAAATTTCATATAAGAGATAGTGCAAAAGTAGTGATTATATTAAGCATATCATTTATACTTGTAAGCATAGAAACTTCAGTATCTAATTTATTTGGAGGAGTTATAGGAATATCTGGACTTTTAGCAGTTATGAGTATAGGAGCATATCTTAAAAAATCAAAAGAAGAATTATCAAAAAGGCTTTCATTAAAATATTCAAAACTTTGGGTAGCTGCTGAAATTATTCTTTTTGTGTTAGTTGGGGCTGCCGTAAATATTAATTATGCTTTTAATGCTGGAGTTTTAGGAATTGTATTAATATTTGCTGTTTTAATATTTAGAATGTTGGGGGTTCTTGTATCATTAATAAAAACCAAACTCAATAAAAAAGAACGCATATTTTCTATGATAGCATATTGTCCTAAAGCAACAGTGCAGGCTGCAATAGGTTCTATTCCTTTATCGTTGGGTTTTGCTTCAGGAGAGATTATACTTGTAATAGCAGTACTTGCAATATTAATAACAGCACCGCTTGGAGCTTTTGCAATAGAAGTTTCTTACAAAAAGCTACTAGAACATGAATAGTATATAGTGAAAATATATAATTTTTTATGGTTCTTTTTCCCGCAGCTCGCGGTGCGGACTTCGTCAAAAGAACCAAAAAGTGCAAATACAAAGTTGGTATTAAATCATACTATTCATATTTATTTATATATATTATTCACTTTCTTTTATTAATACCACTAAACCAGCTGCCTCAAGCAGAGAAACTATATATACTTTGTCATTATCTCTTATATCTATAGCCATATTGCAAACACCAAATATAGGCTCTGGGGCAGGACGCACAATTACTTCAATACCAGCATCTGCTAATATTTTCTCTGCCTTTATTAAATCCCTTGGTGTTTTTAAATAACAAAAACTTTTAGTCATATATTAAAAATCCTATAATTTGTTTATAAGTACATCAGCTAAATATTCTAAATCTTCTTTTGTAGTATATGGTGAAAAAGAAAATCTTATAGCACCATTATTATTGTTGTAAAAATTATGAGCTAAAATTGCACAATGAAAACCATATCTGCACTCTATATTATAATCATCATATAATCTATGAGCAATTTCAGCCATATGAGAATCACACTCTATAGAAAATAAAAAACCCTGTGAAGATTTATCTCTAGACCAAATTAGTTTATATTTATTTGAGCTTTCTATTTTTTTTATAGTGTCTATCATATCATCTATTGTTATATTCCATGATGGTCTGTTTTTTAATGCTGCCAAAAGCCCTATAATACCCACAGTATTAGGAGTACCTGCCTCATATATTTCAGGTACACTATAAGGCGTTTCAAAACCGTCCCCATATCCTCCTCCAAAATATGAAGCTTTAAGTTTACTAGGGTCTTTCACATAAAAACCGCCTGTACCAGTGGGACCAAGTAGACCTTTATGACCAGTAAATGCTAAATAGTCTATATTCCAATCATCAGCAAATATATCTCCAACACCTATATACTGAGTAGCATCAACGAGTAGGGGAATATCTTTGAGAGTTTCTTTTATCTCTTTTATAGGCTGTATAACTCCGCTAATGTTGCTTTCCATATTAACTATAACAAGCGATATTTTATCTTTTTTTACTATTTCAGATAAAGCTTCTATATCAATTTTCCCTCCGTCCTTTGAAGGAATTAATTGATATTCAACATTTTTGTTTTTATATAAATGATAAATAGGTCTTAGTACTGCATTATGCTCTAATGATGAAATTAAAACTTTTGTATCATGCAAATCTAACCCTATTAATATATCATTAACAGCCCTTGTTGCCCCAGAAGTAAATACAATGTTAGAATCATTTTTTGTGCCTATAAACCTATTCGCTAAAAGCTCTCGGCATTCTTCTATTTTTTCAGTAGTGTATTTTCCTCTTTTGGTATTTACCCTTCCATAAGTGCCTCCAATATTAAGTAAAAAATTACTCATATCTTCAGCAACTTCTTTAGGTTTAGGAAAACTCGTTGTTGAGTTATCGAAATAATAATATTTGCTCATAAAAAATTATGCTCTTATTACAGCAGAAGCATTAGCCATAGCCTCTATTATACCAAGCATATTAGTTTGCTCTTCTACTTTTATTCCTTCCAATTCATAAAACTTAACACAAGTTCCGCAGAAAAATATTTTTATTCCAGCATCTCTAAGCTCTTGCAACAAACTTTTATAAGGCTCATCAATTCCTAAATAAACTCCACCATTATAACAATATAAAGCCTCAGGTTTTGGAGAAGCATCTTTTAAAGCTCCTAAAAATGCTTTTAATAATAATTCTCCAAGTTCATCGTTTCCCTGTCCCATAGCTTTTTTATCTACTACAGCGATTACTGGACCTGATGATTTTTCTTTTGATGATTCATTTTGTGATAATTCTTTGTTTTTTGTTATTTTGAAATTCATTCCATTATTAGAATATGTTATTTTATTGTTGTTTAGAAAATCAGTTATATTATGGAATGCCACTTCATCATCAATGAGCACCTCAATCTCTTCATTAATACTAGCATTTGTTAAAGCTGTTTTAGTTAATATTAAAGGTTTTGGGCAAGGAACGCCTCTTGCATCTACTGTTTTCATAAAAAATACTCCTAATTATTATTATATTAATTTTTTTAATTATTATTTTTAGTATCTGTTGCTATACCTAATTTTGTAAAACCAGCATTTTTCACACTGTCTATCACAGATATTAAAACTTGAGTTCTAACATCTTCATCCGACCTTATCTCTACAGGCTTAGCTAATTCTCCTTCAACTTTTGCTAAATTATTAAGATATCCATCTATATCATTTACTGCCTCTTCATTAACGTATATACTGCCTTCTTTAGATATAGTTATTATTATAGTTTCATTTTTTTCTTTACCTACAGCTGAAGTAGACTTAGGTAAACTAATCTCTATTTGGGGAGTTTGCATAATTGTAGCTCCTATCATAAAAAATATTAGTAAATTAAATACTATATCCATCATAGGAGTTAAATCTATACCTTTTTTTATTGTAAACCTATGTCTAAACTTCATTGTATTATTCTCTTTATTATTTAACTGTTATAACTCTTGTATTACTTGAAAAATGTTCACCCTTATAAAGTAATGAAACTTTGTATTCTCCTTTACCATATTCTGCTTTAAATGTTTTGCTTATAACAGTGTTTCCTGCATCTGTAACATCATATATTACTTTACCAACATAAGTTTTGCCGTCATCTCCAACTATTTGAGCCTTAGGGTCAGCCATTTCAACAGCTATCTTAAAATCTGTAAATGGTGCTTTATTTAATATTCTATATTGCACAGTAATATCATCACCATATTTAACTTCAGACTTAAAATTAACAGACTCAGCTATAATATTTGCTAAAGTTACAGTTGTATATACTCCAACACCTCTCTTTGAAGCACCAACTCCCATAGCATTAAAATCTTTTGATAATATTACTTTTTTGTAGTCTGGTGTATTCATTAAATTTTTAACAATACTAGCAGCAGCATTTTTATCAGTTAAAGGTATAACATCTAACTTTGTGAAACTTTCTGTAATATTTCCAACCATTTCAGGATATAATTTTAATTGTCTTCCTTTAGAGTCAAGACCTTCTAAATCTGTATTACTAAAGAATTTATTTTTAGCCATATTATCACTATGATAAAGTGCTAAAGAATGTAATCTCTGATTGTTTGGAAGAGGAGGAAGTGATACCTTGCTTCTCTCTAAATTAATTAATCTAAATACTTCATCTTCAATAACATCTGCATGTAATGCAAAAGCTGTTATTAATATAAAAATCATTACTAAACTAATTTTTTTCATCGTAGTTTATCTCCAATTTATTTTTCTGTTATAATAATAAAACTATTTTTTTATAATTTGTAAAAAACATAAATTACATAATAAATAAAAAAACATAATAGAGTAGGGTAGCAGAAAGTTTTTTTATTTAGTTTTTTTAGTTTTATTATTATCCTTTATCATATTAATAGCTATAGAAATTAATTCCTTAGCTTCTTTTTTAGTTTTTGCCTCAGCAATAATACGAACTATAGGCTCTGTATTTGATGAACGAACATGAAGCCAAGAGTCTTCTAAATCTATTTTTATTCCGTCTATAGTTGTAATTTTAGCTTTATTGTATTTTTCTTTTATTTGCTTTAAGAAATTATTCTCATCAATTTTTGCAACTTCTAATTTCTCTTTTACTATTTCATATTTTGGTATTTCATTAACTAATTCTTTTATAGTTTTTCCAGTAGTAGCCATTAGTTCTAATATTAAAGCAATACCTAAAAGTGAATCTCTTCCAGGAGTTACAGCAGGCACTATTATACCGCCGTTTCCTTCGCCTCCAAAATATAATTTATTTTTCACAACATGAGAAGAAACATTTATCTCACCAATTTTTGTACGGTCAACTGAATATCCTTTCTCTTTAGCTAAATCATCTATCATTCTAGAAGTAGATAAATTTACAGCAGCATTTCCTTTTCCAGACAACCATAAATATTTAGCACATAAAGCTAAAGTATACTCTTCGCTTATTATAGTACCGTCATCTAATACTAAGGCAAGCCTGTCAGCATCAGGGTCTTGAGTAAATCCTATATTTACTTTGTTTTTCTTTACCAACTCAGATAAACTTTTCATGCTTGTAGCAGAAGGCTCAGCAACATGGGCAAATTTACCAGTATGTTCTTTGTTTATAGAAACTTCTTTAACTCCTAATGCTTTAAGTAATGGAGGAGTAGCAAATAATCCAGTTCCGTTAACATAATCACAAGCAACTTTGAAATTTGCTTTTTTAATCTTTTCAACATTTATAAATCTTAAAATACGTTTTATATGTTCTTCTATGGCATTATCTATTTTTTGATAAGTTCCAGTCTCTAATGCCTTAACAAATCTTTTAGCCTTTTTATCATAAAGCTTCATAAGCTCATTAACAGCCTTCTCATCTAAAAAATGTCCGCCTTTACCTATAAGCTTTAATGCATTCCATTCTATAGGATTATGACTTGCAGATATCATGATTCCGCCATGTATTTTTAGTTTTTCTACCATATATAACGCAGTTGGTGTTGGTGTTATTCCTATATCTATTACATTTATTCCAGATGCCATTAAGGTAGCTACAACAGCATTTAATATAGATTCTCCTGTTATTCTTGTATCTCTTGCTACTAAAATTTTTGCTTTCTTTGGAAAAAGAGATGCAAATGCAGAAGTATAATCTACTATAGTGCTTATATCTAAACCATCTCCAATAATTCCTCTAATTCCTGATATACTTGTTTTTAAAGTTGGCATATTTTATTAAACTCCAATTTTATTATATTTTTTAAATCAACTTTCTAAATATGATAATTTATGAATAATCTTTTGTCAACAATCTTTTGTGAAGTAAAATATTAAAAATATTATATAGAATTAAAACTAACAATAATTTATATATAGTGGTATAAACTCTAATAAAAAAGCACATACACTAGTTAACATAATATACATTATCGGAAGATATACTTTGTCTTAAAATAAACTTCTATACGCTTTTAGAACCAATACCTAAAGCCAAAATCTCCATAAAACCTAAAGAAATCACTAAATGCCCAACCACTATTTTCTGGATACCAACCAAATGTGGCAAACCCTCTAGTTCCTACTGATATCACATTTAACGCAGGAGTTAATTGCAAAAATATTTCCCAATCTTTTTCTACTATAAATGATATTCCAACTGGTATTCTAAAATCAGCTTCTATATTAACATACTTAGTTGCAAAATTGAAAATAGCTTCTACACCAGGACCTAAATACAACATTACATCAGAATCACCTAATTGACCTAATCTAGTTGTATATCCCCACCAATCGGCACTGGCACTAAAACCAAACCAAGATGCTCCTTTACTAGATATACCAAGATTTAATGTTCCACCAAACATAAAAGGTATTCCTTCAAACTTTCCTGTTACTCCTAATGATGCTTGAAGAGGAAAACTAAATCTTAAAGAAAAACCCAATGCTGAATCTGTTGGAAAATATGAAAACAATTTAGCACCAGATGTACTATAAATTAAAACAGTAAAAAATGAATATATTATTATCTTTTTCAACATAATCTTAATTCTATATAAATAATATGATTAATATATTTAATTAGTATAATATATTATAT
>NZ_SRZM01000274.1 GCF_019402445.1 Brachyspira pilosicoli | reverse complement strand
GGCGGGTATGTAAATAAAATTTATTTTTTATCTATATCAAATATAATAAATAAAAATATATTTATCATAAATTAATACAATAATCATAATTTTTTATATAAAATTTATTAAAAAAACAAATTATAAGAAACTTTTAATCATTCAATTCGTCTAATAAAGTAAATAGCATGCTATATTATCTCAATAAAAAAATTACTTTAACTTACAAATGAACTAATTTTGTAACAGGAGGTAAATTATAGATGAAAAATATAATTAAAATTTTTATAGATATAATAATGACCGTTCTTTTTTTCATTTTATTAGCATATAATCTAACAGGCCGTACAATACATGAATATTTAGGTTTTTTGATTTTTGCATTCTTTATAGTTCATCATATACTAAACTTTAATTGGTGTAAAAATCTATTTAAAGGAAAATATAATTTAACTAGAACATTTAATACATTTATAAATGTTATACTTTTTATATGTATGCTTGGATTAATTATAACTGGTATATTATTTAATAAAGATTTGGTAGAATTTTTTAATCTTAGCAGCATCAAGGTAATTAATAAAAAATTACATGTAATTTGCAGCTACTGGGGATTTATATTTATGTCTGCACACTTAGGAATGCATTGGGGTATATTTATAAATATGAGTAAAAAATTTATAAATATAAAAAAACCAATATGCATAACAATCGCTTTATTAATAGCTATATATGGAATAGTTTCATTCATAAAAAGAGATTTACACAATGTAATATTTTTAATTACAAAGCTTACTAGTTATGATGAGCCTGCTGCATTTTTCTTTATGGATCATATTGCTATAATGGGGCTATTTATATTTATTACTTATTATTTATGCAGATTAAGCACTAAATTAAATAAGGCTAATCAATAAAGGATTATAAAAGTAGTGTTATATGAGTTTATAAATAATTTAATAGATTGAATAAAAAAGTAGGAGGATTTTTAAAAGTTATTATAATAGTTAATTATAAAAAAAAAATATATATATTTAGAAATTTACTTTTTTTAACAAACCAAATAAATCATACTTACTCCATACCATAGGGATAAAATTTTATCTCTATGGTATTATTATATTCATATAGTTTTTAATAATATATATACCAAAATAACATCAAAACATATTTTATTGACTTTTTAATAAAAACATAATAAAATATCCCACTAATGATTAAAACAATATTTATTAATTTTGCAAATATATTTCCGATAATCTAATAACTGCAAAAATATATGGAGGCATTATATATGGCTGAAATAGAACAACAATCTATTGAAAATAATGAAAATAAGGTTGATGTAGAAAATAGTATTAACCTAGTTACTTTTAGATTGGGTCATAATGAATATGCTATAGACATTATGCAGGCTAAAGAAATTATTAAAATGGAAAAAATCACATTAATACCTAATGCCCCAGATTATGTTGAGGGAGTTATTAACCTTAGGGGAAATATTATTCCAATAGTTGATCTTAAAAAAAGATTTAATTTAGAAGAAAATGACGGCGAAAAAAATACAGGTATTATTATAGTAAAAATAGATGATGTAGATATGGGTATTATTATAGATGCTATTTCTAAAGTAGTATCTATTGCTACTTCTAATATACAGCCTCCTCCTCCTATGTTGTCCGGAATAGGTCAAAAATACATTAAAGGTGTTGCTAAACTAGAAGATAAACTATTGGTTGTTCTTGACTTGGAAAAATTAATAGTCGGCGATGATGATGACACTGAAGAAAATATAGAAGCTTAAAATATTGCTGTTATTACTTTATTTTCACTTATTATAATATCTAATATTTCATCATTATCATCTTTAGGTAATATTGGAAGTATTTGATAATCATATGAAAGCCCTATTCTTAAAGCATTTTTATTCTCTTTTAGAATATTATCATAATATCCTCTTCCAAAGCCTAACCTATTACATTGTTCATCAAAAGCCAAAGCAGGTATTATAAACATCGTTACATTTTCTATATTACAATCTTTACAATGTGCAAATGGCTCACCATTACCAAACTTTGTATTAAAATTAATATCCTTGCTATAATCTTCTATATATTTTAATGTCATATTATGGTCATCTATTATATATGGAGCAGATACTTTAATATTTTTATTTAATAGTTTTTCAATGATATTTTTTGTAGGAACTTCATTAGCAAAACTTATATATAAACAAACTTCTCTAAATTTATTTATATCTACTATATTAAAAAATTTATTTGTAATTAATAAAGCCCTACTCTCTATAAAATGGTTATCTAACTTACTTCGTATAAGTTTTAATGATTTTCTTAAAATTTGTTTCTCTTCTTTTATAAGCACTTTAATTTTTATTATGATGAGAAATTTTCATCTTCATATTCTATCAATATTTCTTGTAATAACTTATCTCTTATAATCTGGTCAATAATCTTTTGAGAAGCCACACCTATATCAATAAATTGTACAGCAAAACCTTTAGGGAAATTTGGTCTTTCTGTACCGTTATTAATGAAAACAACTTTAGCTTCGGTGAATAATTTAAAATCCTTAAAAGAAATAGTAAGACCTAACATATCACCCTTATTTGGAATATTAATATCAGAACGAATATAAGCACCATTACCACTAATAGATAGTATATTTCTCTCCATAGTGCCACGCATTTTATCTTTGTATGATACAATAACATTTAAAGGCCAATTTACTCTAGAATATTGTCTTCTTTGTGAGCTATCATTATTATTAACATGCTGCAAAAGAATATTATTAACATGACTCATTTCAGATTTCTTATTAAAAATTATAGCATAAGGATATTTATTATTATCAAAATCATCTTCCGCTTCTATAATAACTAATTTTATTTGCGGATTAATATCTTTTATTTTATCAGCAAAAAAACTAATACTATTTTCATCTTTTTCATTATATCTAATCATATAAAAATAAATATCTATATTATTTTTGATAATATATGACATAGATGAATGAGTATCTTTAAAAGTGCTTATATCAAAAGATTCTGAAAGCCCATTTTTATATTTATCTACAATATTAGAGTCACTTTCTATTAATACAGCCTTTACTTTATCCATTCCTTGCTCCTTATATACAATTAAATTAACTATAACATATTTAAATATTTATACAATACTATTATAGTAAAATATTTTTTCTATTTCAAATAAATGACTATTATAATTTTTTATAATTATGTTATAATAATTTTATATTACTCTTAAATACTATTTTTTAAGGAGAATACAAAAATATATGCCACATATTAACAAAACTGAAATAAGAATCATATATGCTGATACCGATCAAATGGGAATAGTTTATCATGCTAATTATCTTAAGTTTTTTGAAATAGGAAGAACAGAGCTTTTAAGAGAATTAGGCATTTCATATAAAGAAATGGAGGCTTATGGTATATTTTTACCTGTAAAAGAAGTTTTTATAGATTATAAAATATCAATAAAATATGATGATTTAATAGTTGTTCATACATCTGTAGATAAATTAAAGAATGTTTCATTAAAATTGAAATATGAAATTAGAAATAAAAACAATCCTGATATATTACATACTACTGGATATACACTTCATCCTTTTATAAATAAAAACGGAGATATAGTTAAACCTGATGATTACTTATATAATATAATGGCTAAAGGAAAATAAAAAGGATAATAAAAAATATGATGAAATGGATTAATATAGTACTTACTGTTTTATCTTCTGCAAATATGGTTGGTGATATTATAAAGGGAACTAGCTTGGAAAATAAAGCTAAAAATATGTATAAAAGGTTAGATGAAACAGAAAAACTTATGCTTGAAAGAGTTGATGCCAAAATGAATGGATATATAGATTATTTCAGCAAAGAGATTAATTCATTAAAAATTGTTATAAAATTTCTACTTATAGTATCTTTTATATTTTTTATTTTATTTATATTATCATTGATATTTTTTATTATTGTTTTAAAATATAAAAAAATAATTTAGAGTTTAGAAATATGGCTACAAAAAATAATAAAAAAACATTAGTATGTTCGGTAATCACTAAAGAAGGACCTATTTTAAGGTCTATAAAAATAGAACATATAGAACTGCCTTCTGTAAATGGGTATGTTTCTATATATACAGACCATTGTCCATATATAGTAAGTATATCCTATGGAGAACTTAGAATATATGATGAAGAAAACAAATTAATAAACATGTATGTAGAAGGCGGTATTGCTGAAGTAACACAAAATGTTATTGGTGTTTTGGTAGAAAAAGCTATATATCCAAAGGATATTGATGTTTCAATATTAAATGAAAAGATAGAAAAATTAAGTAAGCAGATGACTATTAATATTGAAGAGAAGAGAAGAAACAATATTGAAATAGATAAATGTAAAAAACAAATTGAAATAGTTAATAAAGTTAATAAATAAAATATTCTATTGAATTTTATTTATTAACCGATAATGAAGTTGACATATTTTTTATATTTTACTATAATCAATATGTGAATACAGTTTATAGATATTGAATATGCCAAAAATCGAAGATTTAGAAAGATTAGGAAGTTTAGCTTTTATAATAGGAAACAAAAACTTACCAAAAGAATTATCACAAGAAGACTATAACAATTTTAAGTCAGTATTTACAGATGAATATATGGCGAATTCTACCCCAAATAACGATGATGATGTGCCGTCTATAGATGATTTAGATAATTTAGATAATCTAGATTTGCCTGATAGTACTAATGATGATTTAGGTTTATCTGACGATTTAGGATTGCCTGATGACTTAGAAACAGCTAATAATTTAGACAATAATAGTGATGATAATATTGAATTAGATAATTTACCTGATAGCACTAGCGATGATTTAGGATTACCTGATGATTTAGGATTACCTAACGACTTAGAAACAGCTAATAATTTAGACAATAATAGTGATGATAATATTGAATTAGATAATTTACCTGATAACATTAACGATGATTTAGGTTTACCTGATGATTTGGGGCTACCTGAAGACTTAGGTATAACTGATAATTCAGATGATAATGATGAAAAGATAGAGTTAGATAATTTAGATTTGCCTGATGATCTTGACAATGATTTAGGATTACCTGATGACTTAGGTTTACCTGATGATTTGGATAATATAAAACATAATGATGAAAAAATAGATAATGATACAGATTTAAATAATTTAGATTTACCTAAAGATAAAGAATTAGAAAATAGAATTAACTCTGAGATTAATGATTCTTATAATAATAAATTAAATAATAATATTCCTGATTTACCTGTATTAGATGATTTACCTATGCCTGAAAGTTTAGATGACTATGGCAATACTAGTGATAGTGTAGAAGAAACAATAACAGATAATGAAGATATCGATAATTTATTAGATAATTTACCAAATGATTTAAACGATGATTTAGATGATACATTAGAAGAAGAAGTTGTTAATAATACTAGTAACTTAGATGATTTAGAAAGCGTATTAAATGATGATAATACTGAAGAGAAAGATGCTAAAGAAGATGATACTGACAATTTAGATGATTTAGAAAGCATACTAGAT
>NZ_SRZM01000273.1 GCF_019402445.1 Brachyspira pilosicoli | reverse complement strand
GTATAAAAATTATGAGGTATAATTTTCTTTAAGAACATAAAATTTTTTAATATAATATAAGATTATAGTTTTAATATGCTTGTTATTAATATTTTTTAATATATAATATTACAGAAAATAATTCAGGTTTTCAATTTTTTTAAATAAATTAATTTAAGGAAATAATAATATGGCTTTATCTATAGGAATTGTAGGACTTCCAAACGTAGGAAAATCAACACTTTTTAATGCACTAACAAATGCTCATGCAGAGGCAGCTAATTATCCGTTTTGTACTATAGATAAAAATGAAGCTACCGCTATAATAAAAGATGAAAGAGTTGATAAATTAGCAAATCTTTTTAAATCAAAAAAGAAAGTTTATAATACTACTACATTTGTTGATATTGCTGGACTTGTAAAGGGAGCTTCTAAAGGCGAAGGGCTTGGAAATAAATTCCTTTCGCATATTAGAGAAGTAAATGCAGTGCTTCATGTTGTGAGAGTATTTGAAGATGGAAACATTACTCATATAGGAGAAGTTGATCCATTAAGAGATTTGGATATAATATTAACAGAGCTTATGCTTGCAGATATTGAAACGCTTAATGCAAGAATGGAGAGACAAAAAAAGGTTGCTAAAGGAAGCAAAGCAAAAGCAGTAGAAGAAGAGATTGTATTACTTGAAAAAATACTTCCAGAGTTAAACAATTTTAAGCCAATATTTAGTTTAGATTTAACTGATTCAGAAAAAGATATATTAAAACCATTATTTTTATTAACATCAAAGAGCATGATGATAGGGGCTAATTTATCAGAAAATGAATTAGCTAACCCAGAAAAAAATTCTCATTATGTAACACTTCAAAATTATGCCAAAGAAAGAAATATAGAACTCATACCTTTCAGTGCTAAAATAGAAGCAGATTTACAGGATTTGGACGAAGAGGAGAGATTAAGTTATTTAGCAGACTTGGGAGTTAAAGAATCTGGAGTAGAGAGATTAACTAAAGCAGGACATAAATTATTAAAGCTTTTAACATTCCTTACTTCTGGAGAAGATGAAACTAGGGCTTGGACTGTGAGAGAAGGTGCTTATGCTCCAGAGGCTGCGGGGGTTATACACAGTGATTTTGAGAGGGGATTTATTAGTGCTGAGGTTATTAACTGTGATAAACTTTTGGAGCTTGGAAGTTTTGTTAAGGCTAAAGAGGCTGGTGCTATTAGACTTGAGGGTAAACAGTATCTTATGCAAGAGGGTGATGTTGTAACTTTTAGGTTCAATGTTTAATTTTCTTTATATAAGACTTTAAAGAGTTTAATTCCAAATAAAAAATAAGATATGAAATAAAAATATCAAAAAAATAATAAAATGAAACCGAATTTTGAAGCTAAATATATCAAATTATATGTACTTTCATCGTTTATAGGTGCTACAGTTGGTTTTATAGTGTCTTTTTATAGAATGATATTATATAGACTAAGTATTAATGTTTTTTATGTTTCAAATTTTATTCTTAGCAAATGGTATTATCCTATAATAATGTTTATAGTTTTAATTTCCCTTGGCTCTCTTATAGGGCTAATATTAAGACATTATCCGCAGATAAGAGGTGCTGGAGTTCCGCAGATAAAATATTATCTTTCTCTTAATGAACCAAAAAATATTGTTGTTGAAATAGCATTAAAACTTTTTGGAAGTATGATATCTTTTGCAAGCGGACTTTCACTAGGTAGGGCTGGTCCTTCTATGCATATAGGCACACTTGTTGGGCTTTTTTATCATAAACATTTTTATAGTCATATATCCAAATATAGAAGATATCTTATTATAGCTGGTGCTTGTGCGGGTATGACTGCTACTTTTAGTGCACCATTTACAGGAATTGCTTTCTCTTTTGAAGAGCTTAAAGAAAATAAAAATCATATAGTTTTTGTTTGTATAGCACTCTCTTCAATATCTTCTATACTTGTAATAGAGCATATTTTAGGGCAATCTATGATACTTAATTTTAATTTGCCGAGGATACTTGAAGTAAGACATTATATATCTTTACTTCCTTTGGGTCTAATATGCGGACTTCTTGCTTCTTTTCAAAATATACTTATGAATACATTTAGTAAATTTTATCAGAATATAAAAAATGATATACTTCGTCCTGTGCCTGCTTTTATAGTTGCTGGTATTATGATAATGTTTTTTCCTTATGTATTAGGAAGCGGAGATTTGCTTATAGGAAGTATAGTAATGGATAAGTTTCCTATACATATGTTATTTATTCTTATATTTGTTAAGCTTTTTTATACATCAGTATGTTCTACATCTGGAGCTGTGGGGGGAGTATTCTTTCCTACTTTTATTCTTGGTTCTTCTATAGGTTCTTTGTATGATATTTTCTTGGTGCATTATTTTCCAGAATATGCTATGTATGGAGATTTATTTATAGTATTGGGTATTACTTCTATGATGTCTGGTATTACAAGAACGCCTATAATGGTATGTATATTAATATTAGAGATATCAAGTTCAGTTTCAAATTTTGTTGCTCTTATGATAGTAGCTATAATATCGTATATGGTAGCTAAGGTTCTTGGAGTAACTTCTATATATGATTTCAAAGAAGATTAAAAAACATTAAATAATATTAAATAAATAATAGTTAATTAAATAAAATATAATAAAAAAGCCGCCTACAAATAATAGACGGCTATAATTTTTTTAATTGTTAATTTTAAGCTTTTACAACTTTTTTCTTGTATATTGTATCAACTATAACACCTAAAGCATTATCACCAGATACATTGCAAGCAGTACCGAATGAGTCTTGAGTGATGTATAAAGCAACCATTATAGCACTTAAAGGACTATCAGGACCGCCAAGACCAACCATATAAAGGAATGGTAAAGCTGTCATTATAGAACCGCCAGGAGCACCAGGAGAAGCTATCATAGCAATACCAAGCATAGCAATAAATGGAAGTATTGTACTGTAAGTGATAGGAATCTGATTCATTAAACATACTGCTGTGGCACATGCTGTAATCGTAATCATAGAGCCTGCCATGTGAATATTAGCACAAAGAGGTACTACGAAATTTCTTATTTGTTCAGATATTCCATCTTTTTCTGCACATTGCAAATTAACAGGTATAGTAGCAGCAGATGACTGTGTACCTAAAGCAGTTGCATATCCTGCAATTTGGTTTTTCATAAGCATAAAAGGATTTTTCTTTCCTATAGAACCAGATACTAAGAAAGCTATTAAAAGGTATATTAAATGCATAATGATAACTACTAAGAATACTTTCCATAATATTCCTAATATTACAAAAGTTTTTCCAGATCTAGTCATATCAACAAAAGTACCACAAATATAAAGAGGAAGTAAAGGGATTATAGATACACGCAAAACTTTATCAATAATAGTAGATAATTCTTTAAATACATTGTATAAATATTCGCCTATTTCTTTTCCTCTCATAGTGGATATTCCAAGTCCTATTATAAATGCAAATAAAACCGCAGCTAAAGTATCTAATAAAGGTGTTACACTTATAGATAAGTAAGGAGTAACAGAATTACCAGCAGCATCAGCAATTCTCTGAATATCATCAGCACTCATAAAGCTAGGAAATAAATTGTAAGCCACTAAGAATGATGCAGACCCAGCAATTAATGTAGAACCATAAGCTAATATACAAGTTATAAGTAGTAAGAACCCCGAGCCTTCTTTTAAATCAGCTATACCCATAGATACATAAGAAACAATCATTAAAGGTATTACAAATTTTAAATAAGAACTAAATATACCAGAGGCAGTTACTATGACTCTAGATATTACTTCTGGTATAAATTGCTGTCCAAAAAATATACCAAGCAAAATTCCGATAATCAACCTAGGCACTAATCCAAGTTTAAATTTTTTTTCCATTTTTACTCCTTAAAATATTTAAAAAATTTATAATTACTAATATATACAAAAATCACAATAAGTAAATAAAAAATCACATTTTTTTGTATTTAATAACTACTAACAGTAATATTATTTACCGTAAATTTGCAATTTTTATGTAATGTAATAATATAAATAATATATTGATTTTAATATAAAACTATATATACTTTAAGTTGTATAAAAAATTGGGGGAATAGAAAATGGATAAAAAGCTGTATGATAATTATATTAATATTTTAAAAGAGGAGTTAGTTCCTGCTTTGGGGTGTACTGAGCCTATAGCGATAGCTTTTGCTGGAGCTAAAGTTAGAGAGGTTTTAGGAGATATGCCAGAGTCTGTTGTAGTAAAATGCAGTGGAAATATTATTAAGAATGTTAAAGGGGTTACAGTTCCTAATTCTAATGGATTAAAAGGGATAGATGTTGCAGCTGTTTTGGGAATAGTTGGAGGCGATGCTAGCAAAAATCTTGAAGTATTAAGCAGTATTAAACAAGAAGATATTGATAACACAAAGAAATTACTTAAAACAGATTTTTGTAAATGTGAGCTTATAGAGAATGTTGAAAACTTATATATTATTATTGAAGCTAAAAACAAAAAATCTAGTGCTATAGTTGAAATAAGAAATGGACACACTAATATTACAAAGATAATTAAAGATGGTAAAGAAATTTTTAAATCTGATGATAATTCTTCTTCAGATTCTAATACAGATAGAGAATCACTAACAGTTAAAGATATATTCACTTTTGCTAATGAAGTAAAAATAGAAGATATAAAAGATGTAATATCAAGACAAATAGATATGAATACAGCTATATCCAAAGAAGGTATTAACAATGAATATGGTGCTTCTATAGGAAAGACATTATTAAAATATTATGGAGAAAATGATATAAGAAATAAAGCGAAAGCTTATGCTTCTGCAGGTTCTGATGCTCGTATGGGCGGATGTGCTATGCCTGTAGTTACAAATTCTGGAAGTGGCAATCAGGGTATTACAGCTTCTATTCCTGTAATAGAATATGCGTCGCATTTAAAAGTATCTGAAGAGAAATTATATAGAGCTTTAGTTTTATCAAACCTAATAGCTATTTTACAAAAAAAGCATATAGGTAAATTATCAGCATTTTGCGGAGTTGTATGTGCTGCTACTGGTGCTGCTTCTGGTATTGCCTATTTGCATGATGCTACATACAAACAAATATCTGATACTATAATCAATGCTTTATGTACTATAGGTGGAATGGTTTGTGATGGAGCTAAATCTTCTTGTGCTTCCAAGATTGCTGAAGCTATTGATTGCGGAATACTTGCTTTTAATATGGCTAAAGATGGAAAAGTATTTAAGTCTGGTGATGGACTTGTAAAAGATGATGTTGAGGCTACTATTGATAGTATAGGAAGAATGGCTAAAGAGGGTATGAAGGCGACTGATGTTGAAATACTTAATATTATGATAGAAAAATAATTTCCTTTTTCTAGTTTATTTATTTTTTAAATATTGTATAATATATTGATTAATTCATAATTAAATTATTAGGGGATTTTAATATGCCTAGTTTAAGTGATAAAGAAATTAATGCAACTTTAGCAAAAATTAGAAAAGATTATGCTGAGGGTGCTGAAAAATATGGTGCTAGAATATATAATGTTGATTCTTTTAATAGTAGATATAGAGAGGCTTTAGAAAATAGGCAGGATTTATCTAGTTTTTTATTATTAGAGATTAAGATATTAGAAGATATTAAAACAACTTTGATGCAAAAAGAAGAAGAGGCTCAAAGAAAGAAAGCTGAAGAAGAAAAAGCAAAAGAAAACTCTTTCATGAAGAAAGTTGATAACATGATAGAGAAATTCAGAAATGCAGTAGAAAAATATCCAGAAGCAAAATTGCATGAAAAGGCTGATTATGAACTTCAGCATTTATATGGGGCTTTTAGAGAGTTATATGAATGTTTTTCTGTTGTAAGATATTTTTCAAGCGGACCTGCTAGCGATTATATAGTAGAAACTGCTTTGAAAGATTATGATAATAAGCTTCAAAGATTTGTTACTCCTATAGGAGAAAGACGCATTCCAGAGATGTTTAGTGATTATGTATACGCTTTAGATAAGGGAGATAATTCTAGCAGATTTGAACAGTTTATATTAAAAGAGGCTGGTTTTTTACTTCATTCTTTTATTGATAAAATGAACTCTATAAAAATGATGGTTTTAAAAAATAGCTTTGAAAATAATGTTATATTACCTGAATCTCTTAGCTCTCAATCTCCGAGGGTATATTCATTTTTTAAAGGAAAAAATAAAGAAGATATTTATAATGCTACTATAGCTTATGCCTCTGCTATGATTAATGATTTTAGGTTGCAAAGTTTTAGAAAAGATGAAAATTAAAATAGTTATTTTATTTTTAGTTTTTTTTAGCTTAAGTTTTACCTATGACGCTTCTAATATTAATAATGCATATAGACTTTATAGAGCTAAAAATTATAAGAAAGCTGCAGAATTGTTAGAAGAAGAGATTAAAACTACACCTATATTAAAAATAGAATATTATGAAATGCTTGCTAATGCATATATGTATATGAAAGATTATAATAATATGCTTAGGGTAGCAAGAGATGGTATTATAGTTAATAGATTTTCTCATAAGCTTTATTTTCAAAAGGGGTATGCTTTATATAAATTAGGAAAAACTAATGAGGCTATTGAACCTGTAAGACATTCTCTTATATTGAACCCTGATGATGCTTATATGAATAATTTTTTAGGTTTATTATATCTTTATACTGAAGATTATAAATTAGCGGAGGCTTCTTTCTTAAAAGCGAATATCTATAGTACTAATAATGTTGTATATATGATTAATCTAGCTGCTACTTATGAAAGAGATAAAAATTATGTATCTGCTCTAAAAATTTATGAAGATGTTTATAGTATAGATAAAACCTATAGAAATGTGGCTGAATCTATAAACAGAGTAAAAAATTATTTAGGATATACAAACGAAGATATTAAAGTTATTAATACTGTTGAAACTACTCATAATGAAGATACAGAAGTTAATTTAATAAATCCTATGGAAAATACAAATCAAATAGTTGTTACTAATAATATATATACAAATAATATCATTAATACTAATAGTACAATGAATACTAATAATACTACTACAAATCAATAATATTTATGAAAGAGATTATAGATATATTAAATGAATATTCAAATAAAAAAAATAGTAATTTATATTCATATTTAAAAATTGCTAATAAGTGGAATATAATTATGGGGGATGTTTTATCTAAAATATGCTATCCTTCATTTTTTAGAAATGGCATTTTAACTGTTAATGTTATAGACAGTGTATGGGCTAATGAGATTATGATGAATAAAATAAAAATATTCAATAATATAAAAAACGAAACTAATATTGTAGTTTATAATCTTGTTACAAGAATAGATGATGTTAATAATAACTTTGAAAATAATACTAAAAAAAATTATGTAAAAAAAATTGTCACTGAAGAACATAAAAAGTGGGCTGATGAAACTATGAAAGAATCCAATATAGAAGATGAGAAAATGAGAGAAAAGTTTTATAATATTTTACTTGAGGCAGAGGATTAAATAATAAAATGTTTCTTATTGATGATAAGTATATAAAGAAAAGTATATCAATTTATAAAGCTACTAGGAGTGCAATTACATTAAAAGAGATTAATGAGCATTTATCTAGATATATTTATAATTATCCGAGAAAGGCTTTTGGTGTTAATCATGAAAGTGCTTTAGATTTTTATTGTTACTATATGGAGAGAATAGAAAATATTATACTAAAATATAATGAAACAGAAGTTAAGTTTATTACTTGGTTTACTTACACATTAAGAAATAGTTATTTAAATTATGCAGATTATAAAAAGAGAAAAGAAAAGTATAACAATGTAGAAGAGATTTCTATAGATGCTCCGCTTTGTAATAGAGAGGCATATACTTTGCATGATGTATTATATGACACAAAAACTTATTCTTTAAGCGATTATGTTGATGATACTGATGATATAGAAAATATTAGTTTGAAAATGTTTGATTATATAGAGAGTATTTTTAATGATAGAGATTCTCTAACATTTTTTATGCATAATTTGGAGCTATTTATAAATCTTGTGTCAAAACCTTTAATGAATTATTTTAATATTTCTTATGAAGAGGCTTATTCTATTATTGAAAAAGCAAGAGCTACTTATATACATAAATATAATGATATAATAAAGCTTCAGGATTCTATAGCTAGTATCAATTTACAAATAGCAGAAAATAATAGAAAAGGAATTTTTACTATACATTTAGCTAGCAAAAAACAACAGAGAATAAAAAAATTGCAGTCTATTAAGGTTACTGTTAGCTATGACTTTTTATCTAAGCTTTTTGATATTACAGTTAATGCCGTTACAAAGATTATAAAAAAGATAAAAACTCAATTAAAGGAGAGTTTTAAGCTATGAATGATAATAATGTTCAAAAATATGAAGAAGAAATTATAAGATATGTAAGCGGCTTAGAGGTGTCAAAAGAATTTTTATCTTTACTTGAAAATGATATTAATATTCAAAATAGAGTTAATAGTTTGAGGTTTGATTTATTTGTAATGGAGAATATAGAAGATTCTAATATGTTTGAAAAATCTATTAATAAGGCTTCTATTAAAATAAAAAATGGAATAATTGATAGCTTTAATTATTTTTCTATATTAACACCTCTTTTAAGTAGGGGAGAGAATAATAATACAGAAAAAACTTATATTTATAAAAATATAGAAATAAGTAAATACGAAAATGAATATTATTTAAATATTAGAGATATAAAAAAATATTGTATCATACATAAAAATAAAGAGGAGATAGTTAATATTTGGGGTGATAAAGAGAGTTATGAGTTAAAATTGGATAATGGAAATTATAATATAAAAACAGATTATTATGAATGTGATATAAATATAGAATAAGTGAAAGAGATAGTTTTTTACATTTTTAGTTTTTTATAAATATAAATAAATTATAATTTTTTGGATATAAAAATTTTATTATGTGTTAATAGAATATATCTTGAATATAAGATAATACCAAAATTTTAGTAAAAAATGCAGTTGTTTCGCTTCTTTTATACCAATACCATACCTAAAGGTACTTCCTACGGTCGCCCTGAAGGACTTCCTTCGGTCATAAAAGAAGTGGGGTATGCACGGTGTGTACTTCGTTAAAGGCAAAGCCACATATATAAAATATAAATTTATTTTTGACAAAATATAATTGTTTTAATATACTGAAAATTTTTAAGTTTGTCAAAATATAGTTTTTAAGTTTTTATTTGTGGTGGCTTTGCCCCTGCGAAGCGTGCCCGTAAGGTACACACCCCCAGTTCTTTTGCTGCCACAAAGAACCAAAAAGGCTGCATTTT
>NZ_SRZM01000272.1 GCF_019402445.1 Brachyspira pilosicoli | reverse complement strand
AGGATATGCAGGTGCAGAATTAATTAGACTGCTATTATCTCATAGTAAAGTAGAATTAAAAAATATTTCTTCAAAAAGTTTTGTTGGGAAAAATATAAACGAAATATATCCTAACTTAAATAAAAACTTAGATAAATTATTAATAGATGAAAATGAAATATTTAATGATACCAATGTTGTATTTGCTTCACTTCCCGCTGGTTTAAGCGATGAGATTGCAAATAAATGCTTTGAAAAAAATATTTTATTTATAGATTTGGGTGCTGATTTTAGATTGGACGATGAAGAAGATTATAAAAATTGGTACGGCAAAGAATATAAATATAAAAATCTTCACAAAGAGGCAATTTATTCAATACCTGAAATAATTAAGTATGATAATGTATATAATAAGAAACAATTAAAGAATGCAAAAATTATAGGAAATCCCGGATGCTACCCTACTTCTATAGGTTTAGCATTAGCACCATCTTTAGTAAACAAATTAATACAAAAAGATGATATTATAATCGACTCAAAATCTGGAGCTACTGGTGCAGGACGTGAATTAAAATTAAATACTCATTATACAGAATGTAATGAAGCATTTGCTCCATACAAAATTGCTGAACATAGACACACCCCTGAAATAGAACAAACATTATCAAACATATACGGTGAAGATATAAAAGTTACTTTTGTTCCTCATTTGCTTCCATTAAACAGAGGGATAGTTTCAACAATATATACAAAATTAGAAAATAAAAATCTTAAATTAGAAGACATACATAATATTTACAAAGAGTTTTATAAAGATTCAGCATTTGTAAGAGTATTAAATATTGGAGAGATAGCAAATTTAAAATATGTTAAATACTCAAATTATTGTGATATATCTTTGCATATGGACGAGAGAACAAACAAATTAATAATAGTATCAACAATAGACAATATGGTAAAAGGAGCGGCAGGACAGGCAATACAAAACATGAATATAGCTTTAGGCTTAAAAGAAGATGAAGGTTTGAATATAATACCTCCAGCTTTTTAATAATTATAAATATATATTTTTATACAATTTTTATTAAACAACAATAGGAGAATAAAATGATAGATATTAAACAAATTGAAGGCGGTGTATGTGCTTCTGAAGGTTTCTTAGCAAATGGAATACATGCAGGAATAAAGAAAAATAAAGAAAAAAAAGATTTAGCAATAATTTATAGTAAAAGTCAATGTTCTGCTGCGGCAGTATATACTCAAAATAAAGCATGTGGAGCAAACATCACAGTAAGCAAAGAACATTTAAAAGATGGAAAAGCAAAAGCTATTATATGCAATTCTGGAAATGCTAACACTTGCAATAAAAACGGAGTGGAGGTAGCAAAAGAGATGTGCAAACTTACTGCAGATGTACTTGGTATTGATGAAAAAGAAGTGGCTGTTGCATCTACTGGTGTTATAGGAGTGCCTCTTCCAATAGAACCTATACAAAAAAATATAAAAGAGCTTATAGACAATGCAAATCATTCTCATGAACATGCTAAAAATGCAGCAAGTGCCATAATGACAACTGACACATTTATGAAAGAGATAGCTTATGAGTTTGAAATTGACGGTAAAAAAGTGCATATTGGAGGCACTGCAAAAGGAAGCGGAATGATTCACCCTAATATGGCTACAATGCTTGCATTTATCACAACAGACTGCAATATATCAAGTGAAATGCTTCAGAAGGCTTTAAGCGAAGATACAAAATCTACATATAATATGGTTAGTGTTGATGGAGATACTTCTACAAATGATATGTGCGTTGTGCTTGCTAATGGTGAAGCTAAAAACACTTTGATAGATAAAGAAGATGATAATTATAAAATATTTTGCAAGGCATTAAATATGACTAATACTTATTTATCTAAAGCAATAGCTAAAGACGGAGAAGGAGCTACAAAGTTAATTGAATGCGAAGTAATGAATGCTAGTGATATAAAATTAGCAAGAAAAATAGCAAAATCTGTAATAACATCAAATTTAGTTAAGGCTGCTATGTTTGGGTGCGATATGAACTGGGGAAGAATTTCATGTGCTATAGGTTATACTGACGCTGATTTTGATATAAATAAAGTTTCTATAAACGTTGGCTCAAAATCTGGAGAGATGAATGTTTATAAAGACGGATATGGTGTAGAGTTTGATGAAGATGAGGCTTTAAAAATATTAAAAGAAGATGAGATAAAAATTACAATAGATATGAACTCTGGTGATAGCAAAGCTGTAGCTTGGGGATGTGATTTAACTTATGACTATGTAAAAATTAACGGCTCATACAGAAGCTAAAATCTTATATAAAGCAATATAGATACAAGGAAATAAAAATGGAAAATATTTCAAATAGAGATAAGGCATTAATACTTAATCAGGCACTTCCATATATACAAAAATACACAGGAAAAACCGTTGTAATAAAATATGGCGGAAGTGCTATGGAAAACCCTGAATTAAAAAAGAAAGTAATGAGCGACGTTGCTTTGCTTTCTACTGTGGGAATAAATGTTATAGTGGTTCATGGCGGAGGAAAAGATATTACTGCTATGCTCAACAAAATAGGAAAAGAATCAAAGTTTATAAATGGCTTAAGATACACTGACAGCGAAACTGCTGAAATAGTAAAAATGGTTCTTGCTGGAAAAGTTAATAAAGAGTTGGTGGCTTCTCTTGAAAACTGCGGAGGCAAATGTTTAGGTATATGCGGTATTGACGGCAACATGTTTAAAGTAAGCAAATATAAAGGGGATATTGATTTAGGATTTGTTGGAGATGTTGATGATGTTGATACTCATTTGCTTAATACTATAATAACAAATGAATATATTCCAATAGTTGCTACTATAGGATGTGATAAAGAAGGAAATGTTTATAATATTAATGCTGATACTGCTGCTGCAAAAATAGCAGAAAGCTTAAAAGCTGAAACATTAATATATATGACAGACACACCAGGTCTTTTAAAAGATAAAGATGATGAAAGCACTTTAATAAGCAAAATAAATATTAAAGAGATAGATAATCTTATAAAAGACGGCACTATATCTGGAGGAATGATACCTAAAGTTCAGCACTGTATTAATGCAGTACAAAATGGAGTATCAAAAGTATTTATAATAGATGGAAGACTATGCCATTCATTATTAATAGAGATGTTTACTGATGAAGGTATAGGAACAATGTTTTATAAGGACTAAAATAAATTAAATAGTGAGGATAAAAATATGGCATGCAAAAAAAATAATAATCAAAATAATGAAAAATCAAAATTAAAAAAAGAATATATTAATAATAGTAAAAAATATGTTGCTAATACTTATGCAAGATTCTATTTAGTTTTAGAGTCTGCTAAAGATACTAAATTAAAAGATATAGAAGGAAAAGAGTATATTGATTTAGGAAGCGGTATTGGAGTTAATAGCATTGGTTATGGAAATAAAAATTGGATTAATGCTGTAGTAAATCAAGCAAAAACACTTCAGCATACTTCAAATCTTTTCTATACAAAACCTTATATTGATTTGGCAAAAAAATTATGCTCTATAACAAAATACGACAAAGCTTTTTTCTGCAACTCTGGTGCTGAAGCAAATGAAGCTGCTATTAAATGTGCAAGAAAATATTCTTTCAATAAATATGCCAATAATGATAAAAATTATAAAAAAAACAAAATTGTAACATTAAAAAACTCTTTTCATGGCAGAACTATGGCTACAATTTCTGCTACTGGTCAGGAAGTTTTTCATAATTACTTTTTTCCATTTTTGGAAGGATTTTCATTTGCAGAAGCGAACAATTATGAAGACACTATAGAAAAATTAAAAGACAATGCATGTGCTATAATGATGGAGCTTATACAGGGTGAAGGTGGAGTTATACCGCTTGATAAAGAATATGTACAAAAGATAAAAAAATACTGTGAAGAAAATGACATACTCTTTATAGTTGATGAAGTGCAAACTGGTGTTGGAAGAACAGGAAAGTTTTTATGCTCTGAACATTTTGGAATTAAACCAGACATTACCACATTAGCAAAAGGATTAGGAGGCGGGCTTCCTATAGGGGCTATACTTATGAACAAAAAATGCTCTGATGTATTTGTTCCAGGGGATCATGCTTCTACATTTGGTGCTAATCCTGTTGTTGCTGCTGGGGCTTTGGAAGTATTAAACATTATAGACAAAAAACTTTTAAAAGAAGTTGAAAAAAAATCTAAATATATAAAAACTAAATTAACAAAACTTAATAATGTTGTAAGTGTGGACGGAATAGGCTTAATGCTTGGAATAGGCTTAAAAGAAGGATTAAATGCTAGAGAAATAGTAGAAAAATGTATATCAAAAGGAGTAATTCCTTTGACTGCTAAAAATAAAATAAGACTTCTTCCTCCTCTCACAATAACTGATAAAGAATTAGAAAAAGCTGTTTCAATACTTTCTGAGTGTATAGGATAAAGATAATAGATTTGCTTCATAATATAAAAAATTATTATGAAGCAAGTCTTAAAAAATTATGCTCTTATATCTCTCTTATTAAAAATAATTATAGCTAGTATATTAGTAACTATTCCAATAATAAACAAAGATATAGCACATGTTAAAAATGTATTAAAATCAGTACTATATTTAGACGGTGCAAATAATGTTATAATACTTAAATATTTAAAAAACTCTGCCTTCTCTCCTACCCTTGATATCATCTGAAAAAGCATAAATAATATACAAAGTCCAGCACCTACCCAAAGAGAAATTGATGTAGAAGAAAAACTTACAGAACTTAAAAAACATATTCCTAAAAAAGAAAGCCATAAACCATAAAGAGCAATATTTATAATAATAAGTTTTGTTATATCAAGTTCTCCTTTAAACATCATCTCACTTGTAATTATAAGAAGAATAGTAATATATAAGTTTAATATAAATATTTCTAAAACAGCACTTAATATTTGCGTAGATATTATCTTTATTCTTGAATTAGGTGTAGAAAATAAATATGCAATGCTTCCTTTATCAAGGTATCTTATAACAAGTCTATTAACAAGCAAAACAATAAAAACTAATGGAAAAATAATAAGCAAAAATGAATATAAATAATCAATTAAAAAATCAGTTAAATTGCTAGAAAAATTATTCATTCCAAATAAAGCAAACATCTGAGGCATACTCTCAACCATAGAGTTTAAACTATCAACAAGTTTAGGGTCAAACATAGAAACTATAATTGCTCCATACATAGTTAATACTAAAGCAAATATTAATAATATTTTAAAATTTGATTTTAATTCTTTTTTTAATAAAACTAAATTAAACATACAAACTCCTATTATAATAAAAATCAATTACTGTAAAAATGCAAAAATAACTCCTCTAATGTCTGACTTGATGAATTAATATCTAATATATCATAATTGCTAAGTTCTTTTATAAAATTATTAATTTCATTATTGATAATAGAAAGCTTTACAATATTATTATTCAGCTCTGATTTAAAACTAATTTTATTTTTAAAATATAACGCTTCTTCATTTGTTTTAAAAACTACTTCAAAATTTTTATTTTTTTTAGATTTTAATTCTTCCATATTCTCTATTGCTATGAGTTTGCCGTCTTTTAATATAGCAGTTCTGTCGCATGTTTTTTCAACTTCTTCAAATATATGCGATGACATAAAAATAGTAGTGCCTTTTCTCTTCTCTTCTAAAATCAACTCAATAAACTTTTTTTGCATCAAAGGGTCAAGTCCGCTTGTAGGCTCGTCTAATATAACAACTTCAGGCTCATTCATAAATGCACATACTATAGCTATTTTCTGTTTTGTACCTTTTGACATGCTTTTTATTTTTCTATTAGCATCAAGTTCAAACAAATCAGTAAGCTCATTAATTCTATTTTTATTTTTTATTGATTTCATTTCAGCAATAAATCTTATAAAATCACTCCCCTTCATCTCGTCCATAAAAGCAATTTCTCCCGGCAAATATCCAAGCTTCAATTGTATATTTTCTCTATTAACAAAACAGTCCATATCTAATATTTTAGCACTTCCTTTATCAGACTTTATAAATCCCATTAATTGCCTTATAGTTGTTGTCTTACCTGCCCCATTAGGACCAAGCATTCCAAATATTTCACCTTTGTTTACTTCAAAAGATAAATCAAATACTCCTTTCTCGCCTCCATAATCTTTGCTAATATTATCTACTTTTATTACAGACATAAATAATTCCTCCTTATGCCTTATAAATATTTTTTCTTGTATGAAATCTGCTTAAACATTTTCATCCACTTAGAATACTGCTTTATCATATCTTCTTTATCTACTTTTTTAGTCATTTTCTTTCTGCTCTGCAAATAACCTTCAGATGTGTATGTTATCATTTCTATAATATCTTTTATATCAATATCATCTCTAAACTTGGTTTTATCAATATTCTTAAAATAACTGTTTATATCAATTTGCTTTTTATTCTTATAATTATTAACTATTTCTTTTACATCTTCACTCTCATCAAAATATCCCTGTATTAAAAAATCAAATATAGATTTATGCTTTTCCATCATTTCTAACTTTTTATAAAATGAATATTCCATAAGCTCAAAAAAATCTTTTATTTTGTAAAAGTTAGAATCTGCAATTATTTTTTCTATATATTCATACACATAATTATAAACATATTCATACAATTTTTTCTTAGTCTTAAAATGATATAAAAGTAAAGATTTAGATATATTGGCATTACCCGCAATATTTTCTAAAACTGCATGCCTATACTCATGTTTTGCAAACTCTTCTATTGATGCGTTTATGACAGCTTCTTTTTTTTCTTCTGGTATATTAGTATTCATTATATTTTTGCTCATTCTATATTACTAACTAACTCAGTCAGTTAGTTAAAATATAACACAAAATATGTATTTGTCAAACAAAAAAATTAAATAATAAATTCACACTTGATAGGCATAATCCTTAGAAACTAATCTAGAATCATCATTAATAGATATTATATCTTTATATTTTAAATATTCTCTTTCATTGATAAAATAACTCTCATCTAAATCTAATAATTTTAACTCTTCTATAAATGTATTTAAAGCTAGATTTTTATCTGCAAATTTTTCTATAGCCCTATTTGATAACTCAAAAAAAATTTTCATGAGATAAGGAATATAATCCTCATTATAATAATCTATACAATTTCTTAATAATACAAATAATGTTTTAAAATAATTTATATCAGTATTTTTTTTAGTGGAAATAGTATGGATATGCTGTCTATAATAATATATCGGCTTATGATTAAAAGATATTTTTGGATTATGAATAAGAGATTTAAAAAACTGCTCTGTATCCTGATAACAAAGTATAGAAGAATAGTAAATATTATTATTTATTAAAAACTCTCTTCTCCATAATTTTGACCAAGTTGACTCTTCAATAGTTTCTTTATCTGTAGGAGATAAGTTTTTAATATTAGCACTAGATATTCCTTCTAAATCATCATCTCTCAAAAAACTTACTCTATTTAGATGAGATACATATTCTTTTGAATCTATAACATCATATATATTTAAACTGCTTACATAATCAGAATCATATTTTTTTGCTGTATTGTATAATTCCTCTAAAAAATTATTAGAAATATAATCATCAGAATCCATAAAAAAGACGTATTCACCTCTGGCAATATTTAAACCAATATTTCTAGATATACCAGCCCCATGTTTTATTTTGTTGTCTATTAGTATTATTCTTTTATCTTTTAGAGAATACTCTTTTATAATTTCTCTGCTTTTATCACTGCTGCAATCATTAACACATATTATTTCTATATCTTTAATAGTCTGTTTAATTAAACTATCAAAACAATAGGATAAATATTTATCAGTATTATAGACTGGTATTATAACGCTTACCATATTATGTTACCTTTCTATATATAATATAATATGCAATATTTTTTGTCAATTAAGATATCGACATTTAAAACAATATTTAGATAAAAATAAACAGATTTTTGCTTTTAAATCACATTATTTGCACTCATTTTAGCAAAGAAGATAATATTAAATAAAAACCATATTTAAATCTTTCATCAACATATTCATTGAATTTTATCTCTATTTCAGTTTCATCATTATTATTAGAAGCATAATAAACATTAGATAATTTTATATAAATAGAACCATCATTATAATCATCATAAAAAACATACCCTCTAGTAACAACACCATTAACATCATCTCTAATCATAGAAAGGCTATTAGCTATATTTTTTACATTACCAACAGTAAGAACATTAGGTATTTTTTTTATTAAAGATGTTTTTGTTTTTGTAGAAAGCTGATTAAAAGGCTGTTCTATTTCATAGTCTAAAATTTGTTTTTGCCATTTTTCTATAGCAGATTTCTTTATTTCTATTGGGCTTAATAGACCTATTATATCATCATCTTTAATAAAAATCTCTTCATCATTTATATCGTTAAATGTACCGTCTTCCATATATCTAAAACTGTTTAATAAAGTATCTTTTTTATCGTATATACCCCAAACCAAACTAATGGCAAACTTCTTCATAAACGGATTATATAAAAATAAATCTCTCCAATTATTAAACTGCCATTTTCTTCCATTCATAAAAACATAAATTAATCTTTCTGTTTGTATTTTAATGAGTTTTTTAGCCTCAGTTTTTAATGTAGTTAATTCAGTTTTTATATCAATAGAAAAATCTTTGGGTAAAGTTTTTAGCGATTTATTTTTAGACTCATCAAAAATATCAATAGAGAAATTATCTTTTAAAGTTATTCTAAATATTCTATCATCTGTTTTAACAATACGAATAGCATCTCTATCAAATCCAAAATTAGGCATAATAATATCAGCAAACTCTTCTTCACTCATATTCATTCTATGAGAAATAGTATAAAACATATCACGGCATTTATTTCTCACACTAACTTGCTTAAACTTTTTTGAAGCTTCATAAATTAAATAAAAACCAATATTCTTTGAAGATAAAAATATAGCTTCCATTATAAAAGAAGCATATTTAAATCTTTTGCTTGCGATATTTTTTGCTTTTTTATAAAGCTTATTAATTTGATTATTAGAAGCAAATATGCAATATGGACAGAGAACATTTTTAGTTTTATTGTCTTCAGCAAAATTAATATATATATTTTCTAATGCCTCTCTAAAACTCTCTTCATCTAAAGAATAGCCTATATTATCAGGAATATCTAGCCTACAAGGTTCTTTTAATTCTAAATACGCACCAATAATAAATCTTATAGCTTTCACACAAACTAAACTGCTTTTATCTTTAATAAAAATTTTAGAAATAATTTTGTTATCTATAAAGGAAGTCGTTTTATCATATTTTGATTTGTAATTTTTATCTACTATCTCATTAATCTCTTTTAAGCTCAACATACAAACACCTAATTTTTTAAGATTTATATTATAGTATAATAGCAATAAAAACAATCTAAATCTTTATTATCTTAATAATATATTGATATTTTATTTAAATGATTTATTATTAATATGAAATTTATTTTAGGATTTTTTTAATGAATAACATAATAACATTATTAAAAGATTTAACTAATGCATTCGGACCATCAGGTTTTGAAGATGATGTAATAAATATCATAAAGGAAAAAGCAAATTTTATAGACAGTGAAAAAGACTCTATTAATAATTTGTATTTAGGTTTAGAAAAAATAGATAAAAATAAACCAATAGTAGCTTTAGACTGTCATATAGATGAAATTGGTTTTATGGTAGAGCATATAAACGAAAATGGCACATTATCTTTTATACCTCTTGGAGGTTGGCATATACCAAACATTGTATCAAATTCTGTGGTGATAAAATCATCAAATGGAGAATATGTTAAAGGTGTTATAGGTTCAAAGCCGCCTCACTTTATGACTGATGAAGACAGAAAAAAATTACCTACATTAAAAGATATGTATATTGATGTTGGTACCAGAAGCAAAAAAGAGACTGAAGATATATTTGGAATATGCATAGGCGACCCTGTTGTGCCTGATGTTGATTTTAGATATGATGAGAGAACTAAAAGTTTTTGTGCTAAGGCTATAGATAACAGAGTTGGTGCAGTATGCGTAATAGAAACTCTAAAAGCATTAAAAGATGAAAAATTAAATGTTAATTTAGTTGGTATGATGACATCACAAGAAGAAGTTGGAGCAAGAGGAGCTTCTGTTGCTGCTAATAAAGTCAAGCCTGATTTAGTTATAGTTTTTGAGGGTTCTCCTGCTGATGATACTTTTTATTATGGAGATAGAGCACATGGAGCTATTGGAAGAGGCTCTCAGCTTAGAGTAATAGACGGAGGCATGATTACAAACCCTAGATTAAATAAATATACTATAAATATAGCGAAAGAAAATAATATTGCTCATCAAGTGATAGTACGTGAAAAAGGCTCTACTAATGGGGCTATATATCATAAAACTAATTTAGGAAGCCCTAGTGTTGTTTTAGGTGTTGCTACAAGATATGCTCATAGTCATTATTGTTATGCTTCTTATGATGATGTAGTTGCTTCTATAGAGATAGCTAAAGCATTAATAAAAACTTTAAATAGTGAAAAAATAAAAGAGTTTTAATTTTTTATAAACAATTTATAAAAAGGTATTAAATTTTTTATAATTTAATACCTTTTTTATGTACTACTTTTTATTATTTTTTATATATTATTCTTTACTATATTATAAACAGAATTAACAAACCTTTGATTTAATTTTAAAGGATTAGTTTTTACAGGTTGAAGTTCATCGCTTTCATCATAGAAAATAATATTATTTAAATTAACATCTTCATCAGGCTCAATTCCAAAATATATATAGTCAAATGTTATATGTACTGAAATTTGTAAATAACTATCTTTCAAAATATATTCACTGTATCCTCCGCCGTCTTCTGTTTCGCCTCTTGCAAAATCATATTTATTTGCAAGCGACATCAAAGTTCCTACTTTAACGGTTACTCCGTCAAATGAGGTTAGCTCATCATTTTGAATATCTTTTTCTTTTATAGTTTCAAAAGTTTCAGATGTAAAATTAAGCTGTTCTATAGGCTGAGTAATTTCATAATCTGATAATTGCTGCTGCCATTTATTTAAAGTATTTTCATCTAATTCCATAGGGTGAACTAAACTAATATTTTTTTTGTTTGTATCTTCAAGTTTATATTCTTCTTCATCGGAAGTATTGAAAGTGCCGTCTTCCATATATCTAAAACTTTCAATTAATTTATTATCATCATCATAAACACCCCAAATTAATTTTAAGGCAAATATATTCATAATGCTATTATTAACAAATACATTCTTGAAACTCTCATAACTCCATTTTCTGCCATTCATTAAAACCCTTTGAAGTCTTATTTTCTGAGATTGTATTAAAGTTTTTATTTCTTTTTTTAGAGTACTAAATTCTTTTTTAATTAAATCTGCTGCTGCCTTATCATCTTTGCTGTTTGGTGCTGGAAGTGATTTGATAATTTTATTTTTTTCATCATCATTGATTGTTAATTCTAAATTATTATCTATATTTAAAGTAAATGTTCTCTTTGCCTCCCCTCCATAACTTAAAACTTT
>NZ_SRZM01000271.1 GCF_019402445.1 Brachyspira pilosicoli | reverse complement strand
GATGATGAGAAAGACACTAAAGAAGATGATGCTAATGATTTAGATAAAGTATTAGATAACGATATTACCACTCAAGATGAAACAGAAAATATAACAGATAATACTATAGAAAATACTGATGATAACTTAATGGTTGGAAATGTTGCTGGTAATGTAAGAATAATTGAAGAAGAAAATACATTACCTTCTCCAGATTCTGCAGATAGTCTAGGAGAATCAAAATATGATGATGTTGATAAAGATATAAATGATGATGAAGTTATAGACAATATAAAAAGATTATCTCCTATTACTAGATATCATGTTTTAGATGCTATATTAAATGAAAAACTCTCCAAAAACTCTATGCAAAAATTATTAAAAGCTCTAGAGAAAGGTGAGTCTAATGAATATATAACAGATTTCATTAATAATGAATTAGGTTTAAGTATTTCAGATTCTAGAGGTGGATTATTAGATATTATACCTATTCCTAGCTCATTGAAAGAATATGCTAAGATAATAAGAGTTGCTGCAATATTCTTAATATTATTTGTTGGTATAGTATTATTTTCATATCAATTTATATATAAGCCTGTTTTAGCTAATAGATATTTCAAAATGGGTTTAGAAAATATATATAATAGCCAATTTGATGAAGCAGAGAGAAATTTTGCTAAAGGTGATAAATTAACTCCTAAAAAAATAAAATGGTACAATAAGTATGCAAAAGAATATATAGATAGATTTGCTTTTGATTATGCATTAAAAAAACTAGAAACTTCTGTAGACATAAAACCTAGAAATATTGATACTAGACTTTTATTTGGATATTACTATAGAAATAAAGGTGAAAAAGAATTATCAAAAGAAGATTATGACAGTGGTGAAGAGTTGTATAATAATTTAATGACTTACACTGATAAAGAAAAAGATTTAAAGAGAATATATGATGACCTTGGTGTTCTTATGATAAGCAGAGCTAAAACTCTAGTAGAGCCTAATTATTATAATAATGCTTATGAAAACTACAGAGAAATGATAAATAAATTTGGAGATAATGTTATACCAAGAAAAAGAGTAATGCTTATAAAAATATATCAAGATAATTATCAAGATGTTAAAGATTTGCAAAATCATATAAATAGATTAAAAAGCGGATATATAGATGATGAGGTTTATCCTAAATTAGCAAAATATTTATTGGATAAAGATGATTTTTATGGTGCTAGAAAATTGTTTGAAAAATTATTAGCAAAATACACAAATAATTTAGAATCTATTGTAGGATATGCAGATTATGAAGCTAGATTAAAACACTATGATAGAGCTAAAGAGATATTAATAAATTCAGCTCTCCCTCTATATACTTCTAATCCTTATAATGTTGGAGAGGAATATGTGTATAATATGCTTGGACAGATATATTATAACTTAAAAGAATATGGAAGTGCTATTAATAATTTCAAATTAGCATTAGAGAAAAATAGCTTATATCCAGATGCTAACTTTAATTTAGCTAACTTGTATTTTTATCAGGATAATGATTATAAAAAAGCAAAAGAACATTATAAGATAGCTTATGATAATTTGGCACCAGATTTGAGAAGCGACCAATTACTTTATAATTTATCTTGGATATACTATTTAGATGGAGAATATGATTTAGCTTTTCAGGGATTCAATGATTTATTCTACAAAAATCCTGATAACAGCATTGTATCGTATGCTTTAGGTAATTCTCTTCTTCATTTAGACAGAGCAAATTTAGCTAATGGTTTTTATAGAAATGCTTTGAATAAGGCATTAGAAAGCAGAAGAGATAAATTTGAAATGCGTACAGAAAAAGACTTTATGTTTATTAGTTATTTAGCTAGTTTACATAATAATATAGGTGTATCTTATGCTTATAATTCTGTTGTAAGTAACCAAATAGAAAATGAGCAAATGGCTTTCAAGAATTTTGTTGTTGCTAGTGAATATTTTGACCAATTAAGAACATCTAACATAGATTTAGATATGGCTGAAAAAAGAACAGTTAATATAGACAATCAAAATATTGGTGCTTCAAAATATAATATGATGGCTATACAGAGCAAGAGAAACTTAAAAAACAGCGTTATTATAGATGATTATATACCGAAGACTATGTTTAATTTAAAGTAAAACTCTTTTAAATAATAAAGCCTATGATATGTTTTTCTATCATAGGCTTTTTTATGTTTTAATTATTTTAGATACTGTCTACTCTACTTACAAAGTTATATCATCAATTTTTTTAAGTTCTAAATCTGTTAAATTATTTTTATTTATTATTTTAAGATTTTCTATTATTTGGCTAGGTTTAGAAGCCCCTATTAAAACACTTGTAATCTCTTCGTCTTTTAATACCCATCTCAAAGCCATTTGTGCTAAAGTTTCCCCCCTCTCCTTAGCTAAGTCATTAAGTTCTTTTATTTGTCTTAATCTATCTCTTGTAATAGCATCTTTTTTCAAGTATCTTCCATCTGTAGCCATTCTGCTGTCGCTAGGTATACCGTCAATATATTTATCTGTAAGTAAACCCTGGGCAAGAGGACTATAAGCTATTATTCCTTTTGATAATTTCTTTGCCTTTAATTTAAGTCCATTATTTTCTATAGTTCTATCAAATATAGAATATCTATTCTGATTAATTATAAAAGGCACATTAGCATATGTTAATATTTTAGAAGCTCTCTCCATAGTAGCTCCATCATAATTAGAAAGACCAATATATAAAGCTTTTCCGCTCTTTACTATTCTAGTCAATGCCTCCATAGTCTCTTCAAGTGGAGTTTCACTGTCCATTCTATGATGATAAAATATATCAACATACTCAAGATTCAGTCTTTTTAAGCTTTGATTAATACTCGCTATTATATATTTTTTACTGCCCCAATCTCCATAAGGTCCATCCCACATATCATAGCCTGCTTTAGTGCTTATTATAATTTCATCTCTATATTTATTAAAACCTTCGTTTAAAATTTTACCCATATTAATTTCAGCAGCTCCATATGGAGGACCATAATTATTAGCCAAATCAAAATGTGTTATACCATTATCAAAAGCAGTATTTATAATATCTTTCATATTATTATAATCACAATTCTCACCAAAATTATGCCATAAACCAAGAGATATTATAGGTAATTTTAAGCCGCTTTTACCACATCTATTAAAAATCATACTATCATATCTATTCATAATTAATAACTCCTATATGAATATTTTAATACATTTTTGAAAAATTGTAAATTTAAATATTTATAATACATTTTAGATATTTTACCGAAAATATATATATTACTTTTTACAATAGTTATTATTTTTGATTTATATATATAATAATTTGGAGGTTTAAGATAAATGTTTAAAAAGATGATAACTTTTATTATTATTTTATGCACTGTAGGATGCAGAACACTAGAAACAGCAAAAGACAGTAACAATATAAAAGATAATAATAATAAAACAGAAATTAATGATAAATCTGAAACTAAAGAAAATAATAACACTAAAGAAGAAACATTAAAAGAAGATGATGCTAAAGAGAAAATAGTAAAATATGGAGCAGATTCTGAAATACAATCTATATATATAAACGAAAAAAAATATTATGTATTAAATTCTAATAATGTAGAAGATATGACAGAAGATGAAATTAAAAACTCATCATTAGTAGCACCTTTAAAAATTACAGAAGAAACTATAAAAGGAATTGACGGTATAGTAATAAAATATTATGATGTTCAAATATTTTTAGAAGAGAAAAATAGATTTGGAAATACAAAAGTAGGATTATTTGAACCACAAAATAGAGCTTGGACTATGGGAGAAGATAGAAAGAGAAATAATGAAATAGAATTAAAATTAAGCAATTCTACAGTCACTATTACAATAAAAAGAGGAAGTATATCACTTAGATATTATTAATTAATTTTTTAAAATTAAAAAATAGAGTTTATTATGAGCAATAATTTTCTATATAAAAAAGTATATGATGATATTTTAGAAAAAATAGATAATGGAATATGGAAAAGAGGAGATAAAATACCTAAAGAAAAAGATTTATTAAAATCATACAATGTAAGTAGAGATACATTAAGAAAGGCTTTATCTAAACTTAAATTTGAAGGTATTCTATATTCCAAAAGCGGTATAGCTACATATGTTAAAGAAAAAAAATTAGATTACAAATTAGCTTCTATTGAAAGTTTTAGTGAAATTTCTAAAAGAGAAAATAAAGCTCCTAGAAGTATAGTATATAGAGCAGAAAAAATTATTCCAAATGATGATATTGCAAACAAAATGGAATTAAAAAAAAATGAATCAGTATTTTTTATAGAAAGATTAAGATTAGCTGAAAATAAAATAGTATGTTATGAGAAAACATATATAAATGAAAAGCTCTGCCCTGATATAGACAAATATGTATCTCCAAATACTTCATTATTCAATCTATATGAAAATCAATATAATATAAAAATTAGTTATGGAAAATATACTTTTGAAGCAATTAATGCCCCGTCAGATATGGCAAAAATTCTTTCTATTAAAGATGGAGATGCCATATTGATGATGAACGCTACAATATTCACAATAGACAACATTCCATTATATACAGTTATAGCTAATTACATAGGAAGCGAGTATATTTTTACAACCGTATTACAGAGAGAATAAAAAATACGTATTTTTATAACTAATAATTTGACAAGTAAGTATTTTTTACTATACTATATAGCATATATACGTATATATTACACTCACATCAAAGGATATAATATATGAAAAATATAGCAATCATAGGAAGTAGTGGGGGAAATTTATACAATTTAGGCGGTAAAGACCCTGTAAAACTTTTATCAGAGATAAAATTACAAACGGACTCTACAGAAATTGCAATATCTAATATTTTATTTATAGGTGCAGATGCTCCTATGGATAATATAAAGCCGACAGCAAAGGCATCTATATTTAGGCTTGAAAATGGGGAGATTGTAAGCACAGAGGTAAAGACTTTATCAGAGATAAATGAAGATGCAAAGAAATATGATTTAGAATTAGCCAATATTATAGAGAGTGGTAATATAGACGGACTAATATTAATGAGCTGCGACCCTTCAAATATTAACAAAAAAAGTATTGATGCGGCAATAAGCAAAAAAATACCTATAGTTGGTACAGGCGGAGCTTCTATGGCAGATTTGCAGTCTAATGGTGCAAATGTTATAGCAGTTTCTGGTACAACCGGCACTACAAATAGAACCAGAGCAATATCAGCTATTACAAGTTTAAGTAAATATTTCAATATAAAATATAGACCAGTAATAGGTTCTAGCGGAAGTTCTTCTGGCATATCAACAAAAGAGAATGTATTTAAGAGAATAAATTTTAGAGGAATTATGATGGGAGCTTTGCCAGGATTTATATCTATGGCATTAATACTTGCTGTGAGTAAAATACCTGGTTTAGAAAAGCTAACAGATGTTTTTGATATTTTAATAAAGGCTCTCCCTGTTATGGTTGCTGTAATAGCAGCTAAGCAAGTATCTGGATTAGATGAAGTTGGAATAGTTGCGGGTGTAATATCTGGTGTATTATCTGTTGAGGGAGGCATTATTGGCGGGATTATTGGCGGTATTTTAGCTGGGTTATTTAGCTATTTTATCATTACTAAATGTTTTGATTTAAGAGTGCCGGCTACTACTGCTAATATAATTGCAGGAGGTTTATCTGGAATTATAGCAGGTCTTTTAGTTTATTTCTTACTAGCACCTGTGGCTTTATTTATAGGAGAGGGTATAAAAAAGTTATTAGAAACTATTATATCATTCTCACCTATATTGGCTGGTGTAGTTGGGGGATTATTAATATGGCCTGCTATTATTGGCGGGGTATATCATGCTGCAATATTGCCTATAGTTCTATTAGAAATGGAAGCTACTGGAAACAGCTTTTTAGGTTCTATAGATATGGTTGGACTTGTTATGTGTTCTGCTGGTATCACTTTTGCTAATATTATAGCTCCTAGAAGAAAAGATGATAAATCAATAGCTGTACCTGGTTTTCTAATCAATGTATGTTTTGGTACATTTGTAGAAGCTTCTTATCCGTTTATGTTCTCAAACAAATTGGTATTTGCTAGTGCTATAGTATCTTCTGCTGTTGGAGGTGCTGTGGTAGGATTATTTAATGTAAGAGGTACTGCTTATGTTCCAGCTATAATAGCTCCTGGGCTTTCCACTACACCTGTAGGCTTTGTAATTGCAATGCTTACTAGTTTTTTGGTTGCTTTCTTGCTAACTGTTATAGTAAATAAAATATCAAAAGCACAGGATAAATAATTTAAGGAGTTAATAAAGATGATAAGAAATGACATGATTAAAAAAATGGAAATATCTAGAAAAAAAGTACTTGATGCCATAAAAGAAGGAAATGGATATACAATATTAAGTACAGGAATTACTGGAGATGATGCTAGAATTGCTAAGGCTGTAGTAGATGCTGGTGCTAAACTATTAGAACCAAATCACCCTGCTGTTGTATTAGCTAGAGGATATAAAGGCATCAATAATATGCATAATGCTGAAAAAGTAAGACATGAGCTTCCTTTAGAAAAGATGCTTGAGGTTGTATCTGGAGTAAGAAATGTAGTTGGAGATGATATATATATTACAGTTGGTGTTCCTGGAGGATTTACTGAAGTTATGCCTATAATATTGGAAGATAGTGATTTTCAGAGAATATCTTTAGCAGGTGCTGATGGATTACATACGCATAAATCATCTATTGAAGATTTAAAAGAATTAGTAGAAAAAGCCCATAAATATGGTTTATTAGTGGATGCATATATTGGACAGCCTACTGATTTACATACATTTGGTATACCGGCTAAAACTCCTGATGATGTAAAAAATGTTGCTAAAGAAATGGAAAAAATTGGGGTTGATTTTATTGGCTTAATGACTGGAATGAGTTATGAAGGCGTTAAAGCAGGAGAAATACACCCTGAAATAGAGGAAAGATTAAAAGCTTTGGTTTCTGCTGTTAAAGTACCTACATTAGCTGAAGGCGGAATTAATATAACTAATTATAAAGCTTTCAAAAATACAGGTGTAAATATACTTGTAATAGGTACTGCAATAGATAATGTAGTATGTAATGCTGCTGCAAATGTAGTTAAAGATTTTTTAACTAAATAATTAAATTAGACAAATAAAAAATACCTACTATATACAAATAAAAAAATTGGGAAAGTCTTCATATATGAGGCTTTCTCAATTTATATATAGGAAATATTCAAATAAATAAAATACTTGCATAAAATCAATTTAATTAATATAATAAAAAAGATGTTTTTAAAATTTTAGAGGTTAATGTGTTTAAGAAGTTATCAAAAATAATGAACAATATTTTTAAAGAAAATAGTCTAATACTTAAATTTTTAATACCATATATAACTTTTATCATACTAATATGTATCGCTATATATTTTATTTATGCTCCGCAATATAGAAATACATATATGACAAATAGCCAAGATAACACAATAAAATTAAAAAACATACTAGAAAACAATGTAGAAAACTTAATAGTTGAAATTAATGTACTTTCTGCATATTTAGAAAAAGAAGATAATAATGATAAGGCATTAGAGGTATTTCAAAATGTATTAAAAAATAATAATTATTTAGTTAATATATTTTATTCTGATGTTATACCATACAATGAAGGCGGCTTTTACATAAATGCCAATAATGAACCATTGGGAAACTATAACCCCACATCGACACAATGGTTCAAAGACGTTATGACAAACAATAAGATTATAACTGCTACACCATATATAAAAAATAACAAAACTATAGCATCTTTTGCAAAAGCTATATATAAAAATAATAGAGTATATGGTGTTTTATGGTTTGACATAGATTTTGAAAAGTTTATACAATCTACAATAAATGAAAACAAAAAATATGGATATAATATTTATATAATTAATGATGCAGGACTATATTTATTTAATGCTGATAAGAACAGTATATTAAAAAATAATATATTCTCAAACCCTAACTTTACAGAAAATAAAAATAATATATTAAATAATGATAATTTTACATTTATTAATACAAAGTTCACACATATATCATCAAAAATAAAAGATACAAATTGGATATTCGTATCTGATATATCTAAAAAAGCACTTAATGCAATGTTTTACAAGCTTTACATATTAATAGTAGTGGTATTTATACTTCTTATAGGAATAGAGGCTGGACTTGTAATTTTAATAGCTAAACCTTTATCTACTACATTAAATAATACTGTAAAAATAATAGAAACTATGTCTGATTGTAATTTTAATATAGAATTTAATGAAAAAGAATTAAATAAAAAAGATCAGGCTGGAGAATTAGTAAGAGCATTAAATAAAATGCAAAAAACTTTAGGTAAAGTAATATACAATCTCACTAACTCAATAAATGAAATTAATAATTCAGTTAATTCCATAACAACTGCTAGTGTTAATTTATCTGACAGAGCTAATTCACAGGCAAGTGCATTAGAAGAATTAGCTAGCTCAATACAATCTGTATCAGCTTCATTAAAAGAAACAGCTAACAATGCTATTGATGCTAAGAAAATGAGTGAAGAAGTATTTGAATCTACAAAAAGAGGTGTTGATGCTGTAGAGGATACTTCACATAATATGGAAGATATAGCAGAATCTAGTAAAAAGGTTTCTGATATAACTAAAATAATTGAATCAATAGCTTTACAAACAAATATATTAGCATTGAATGCCTCTGTAGAAGCCGCACGTGCGGGAGAGCAAGGTAAAGGTTTTGCGGTTGTTGCTAATGAGGTTAGAAGTTTGGCAAATAATGTAGCTAATGCTGCTAAAGATATATCTGATATAATTAATGATACTGTTAGAAAAATTGAACTTGGAAGCACTTCGGTAAAAGCTTCATCATATATATTAAACCAAATAGAAAAATCTGTTAATGAAGTATCAAATTTGCTTGTTGGTATATCTAATGCTATTACAAATGAGGAAGAAAGTATATCACAAATAAACTCTGCAGTAGCGGAGCTTAATAATATAACTCAAGAAACTTCGGCTATAGCTGAACAGGGGGCTATAAATAGCAATAATGCTTTAGATAAAGCTCAAAATATTGTTGTAGAAGTTTCACAATTTAAATTTTGAGTTAAATTAATAAAAGAGGAAATATGATACTCACTTTGCTTTTTTCATTGGTAGGCGGTTTTGGGCTTTTTATGTATGGACTTAAAGTGTTTTCTGATGGTCTTCAAGAAAGTACTGAAAACACATTAAAAGAAATACTTCATAAAGTTACTCAAAATAAAATATTAGGTATAGCTCTTGGTTTTTCAATTACTGCTATAGTACAGTCTAGTAGTGCTGTTACTGTAATGGCAGTTAGCTTTGTTAATGCAAACATATTAACTTTATCTCAAGCTATAAATATTATATTGGGTGCTAATATTGGTACTACTGTTACTGGTTGGATAATTTCATTAGATATAGATATTTTAGCTTTACCTTCTTTGGGTATAGGTGCTATTATAGTAATATTTGCAAGCCAAAGCAGAAAGATAAAATTCTTCGGCGAAATATTAATGGGCTTTGGTATGATATTCTATGGGCTTATTTTAATGAAAATGGCTTTTGAGGGTGTAAGAGATTCTGAGAATTTTAAAAACTTATTTTTAATGGCAAATGCATACACTCTTCAAGGAAGATTTATTTGTGTATTGATAGGAACTGTTGTAACTGCTATAATACAATCAAGTAGTGCTGCTTTAGGTGTTACAATATCTCTTGCTACTGTTGGTTTGATTGACTACCCTACTGCTGTTGCTTTGATACTTGGTCAAAACATTGGTACTACTATAACTGCTGTACTTGCTACAATAGGTGCTTCTATTAATGCTAAAAGAGCCGCTTTAGTGCATTGTTTATTCAATATATTCGGTGTATTTTATATGTTCTTCCTATTCCCATACTATCTTAAACTTGTTGATTTTATAGTTGGATTTATGGTATCAGGAGGACCTGATTTAGTTGTTAATAATAATTATGTTAATATATCTTTCTATATTGCTGCTGCTCACACTATTTTTAATATAGTAAATGTTATAGTATTTTTCTTCCTCACTGATAAATTAGAATATATTGTTTGCTTGATTATTAAAGATAAAGATGGAGAAAAACATATTAGCTTATTATCCGACAGACTTTTGCATATGCCTATTTCTGCTGAAATAGAGGTAAGAAAAGAAGTTGCATATATGGGAGAAATCGCTCAAAAAATGTTATCAAGAATAGAACAATTATTTGATAGCCCAAGTGAAAAGCTTCTTAATAAAATTCGCGACCATGAAAAAATGCTGGATAATACAGACAATGAAATACATACATTCTTGCTTAAGCTTCTTGGAAAAAATACTCTAAACTCTGCTGATATAGCTTCACTAATAAATATCAGTACATACTACGAAAACTTAGGTGATAATTTAAAAGATTTGGGTAAAGCTATTATTAAAGGAAATGAGAAAAAAACTTTATTTAATGAAATACAGAAAAAAGATATACTTCAAATGCTTCATAACAATAAAGAGTTTATAGATTATTTATCAACTCTTATACTTAATAATTATTCTATAAACAAAGAAAAAACTTATGAAGAAGCTATGGAGAAGTATCATCAAATAAAAGGTTTCTATTATGAAGCAAGACAAAGGCATTATGATAATGTTGATAAATCTTTAATACCAGCATTAAATGCCCATTTATATGGTGATGTACTTGTTTATTTTAACCGCTCTATTTCAAACTTGGTTAATATAGTAGAAGCAATCACTGGAAAAGATAAATAATAAAATTATAGCTTAAAAGATATTATTTAAAAGGGCAATCTTGATAATGGTCATTAATAATACCTATAGCCTCTAAATAGCTGTATATTATAATGCTTCCTACAAACTTAAAGCCTCTTTTTATTAAATCTTTGCTTACAGTTTTTGAAAGTTCATTTTCTGCAGGAAGTGCATCATCGTAATTTAGTTTATTATATAAAACTTCATTATTTGTAAAACTCCATATATATTTATAAAAACTACCAAACTCTTTTTGAACTTCCATAAATTTCTTTGCATTTATTATCATGGCTTCTATTTTTCTTTTGTTTCTAATAATAGCTTTATTTTCTAAAAGAGATGCAATCTTTTTTTCATCGTAATTAGATATTTTTTTATAATCAAAATTGTCAAAAGCTTCTCTCATAGCTTCTCTTTTATTTAAAACGCATCTCCAGCTTAAACCAGCCTGCATATTCTCAAGTATAAGCATTTCAAATAATTTTATTTCATCATGACAAACCTTACACCATTCATCATTATGATATTTTATTTCTATCTCAGTTTTAGCCCATTTGCATATTTTTTTCATTTTATAACTAACTTTATATATGCCTAAACAACTATATTTTGTCAAATTATATCTTTTTATAAAAATTTTATCAACTTTTTCCAGCCGCAAAAAGTTGCAA
>NZ_SRZM01000270.1 GCF_019402445.1 Brachyspira pilosicoli | reverse complement strand
TGCTTCTTTGTGGCAACAAAAGAAGTGGGGCTTGGGGCAAAGCCCCAATTATAAAAAATATATATTTATAACTGCATTAATATTTATTATGCTAATTGGCTTTATTGCAAAATTGCTCTTTTTAAGAACTATAAATTTATCTTTGTCAATCTTTGAGTTCTTATAATTTTTTATAAACTTTACTCCATGCTTGTTTATATTATTATATTTTATACTAAGCGTTAGAGTTTCTCTTTTGCTGTTTAATATATCAAAATAAAATATCTGATTAATCTTATCAAATCTTATATTTTCAATTCTTTCAAACTCTGTGATAATTATTTTATAATTTTCTCTCTTAAAAAAATAACCATAATCAAAACTAATATTTTTTATATCCTCATAGGTTTCAAAAAAAATATCTTCTAAATCTTTTTTTATAGAATCGATAAACTTAAAATTAACACGTTCTTTTAATTGAAAATTAGTATTTTTGTTTAATGAAATTTTATTGTCATTATTGGTTCTAAAATTTTCAATGCCGCTTTTATTTTTTGATAAATCCTCTATTGATAAATTATTAATATTTTTTTTTGTATAATTTAATTTTATATTATCATAAATACTAAAGTTAGTATTATTCTCATAAAAAGTAGGCATTATATTTGATATAGAATATATTTCTTTATTATTTAAATTATAAACATAAGAAGTAGAGCCCATATATCCGCTTGAAAAAACAAATGGATAAGCACCTATTCCAATAAACTCAGAATATCTATTTTCTACATATTTACTTTTTTTCTCTCCTATTAGTTTATTTAATGTTTCATTATCTGAAGTCTCTATATATCTTATTAAATTATAAATTTTGGCAAGAGTATTAAACATTAATAATTTATTAAAATAAGCTTTTTTATTAATCATAGCATCAATTCCATTAGCAACACTTCTAAAAAGTTTTGAAAGTGATGGTATATCTTTTATTAATAATTGTGTGGCAATATATTCTGCCTTATCAAAATCATTTTCATTGCAAGAGTATATTCCCTTTTTAAAAATATCTTCTATAAACATTTTTGAAAATGAAATTAAATTATAATCTATTTCTTTATATTCTTCTTTTATCTCTTCAAGATTATTATAAAACTCTTTATATTTTAATATGGCTGCTATTTTATGATAGCATAAATTATTATCCTTACAGATAGAGCAGATTGATTTTTCTATACGGCTGTTTTTTTCAAAATAAATTACAGCTTCTTTTAATTTTATTTCTAATATGTTATCTTCTTTTATATTTATTTCTGGAGTATTTTTAAAAATATCCAATGCATATTCAAAGTTTTTTTTGCTTGAAAGTTTTTTTAATTCATCTACTGAAATATTTATTATGTAGTCAAAATTATTTTTATTAAAAGACTCTTCTTCTTGAGAATTATAATCTATTTTAGAGAGATAATCTTTTATATATAGAATTGATATTATTATATGCTTACAAATAGTTTTTGATGGGCAGGAACATACTGAGTTTTTTATTTCATCATTTTTAAATATTACTTCTACATCTTCAAAAAAGATTTTTATATTATCATTATCTAATTTTATATTTATAATGTCTTTAATCTTTTCAAAATCTTTTAAAGCTCTGTTGTATATTCCTTTATTTGTAAGTGATATAAGGAAGTCTTCTTTGCAATATCTTTCTAATTCTTTTAATTTTTGAAACAACTCATCATTCATACGAGTTCTATAATATAATAAAATAAAAAACTGTAAAGCGAAGTTATTGAAATATTTAACTTATTAAAATATACTGATATTTAACTTTTTACTTAAATAACATTACAACATAAAAATTATTGACTTTATAAAAATTTAAAATAATAAAACAATTAAAAGAACATAACAATAAATGGAGATAAATAAAAATGGAATTACTAGCACCAGCAGGCAATAAAGAAAAATTGGAAGTAGCATATCATTATGGAGCAGATGCAGCTTATATAGGAGGTGCTTTATTTAATTTAAGACATCAAAGCAAAAATACAACCATAGAAGAACTTGCTCAATGTTCAGATATTGCTAAAATCCTAAATAAAAAAATATACCTTACATTAAATGCTTTCTTGCATGAATATGATAAAAATAATTTAAAAGACTATTTAAAAGAGATATCAAGTTTAAATATAGATGCTTTTATTGTATCAGATTTAGGAGTGTTGGCAGCAGTTAAAGAAACAATACCAGATGCCACTATTCACATAAGTACACAAGCATCAGTTACAAATAGCTATTCTTGCAAAATATACGAGAGCCTTGGAGCAAGCAGAATAATATTAGCAAGAGAACTTTCATTAGACGAAATAAAAGAGATTAGAGATAATACTGATTTGGAATTAGAGAGTTTTGTACATGGTGCAGTATGTATGTCTTATTCTGGAAGGTGTTTGCTTTCAAACTTTTTAAACAACAGAGATGCAAACGGCGGAGAATGTTCACAAGTTTGCAGATGGAATTTTAAAACATATATAGAAGAGAAAACAAGACCGGGCGAGTTTATGGAGATAGAAGAGGGAGAAGACCATTCTACAATATTAAGCAGCAGAGATTTACAAATGGCAGAATATTTGCATTTACTTCAGAAGGCTGGAATTGATTCTATAAAAATTGAAGGCAGAATGAAGAGTGTTTATTATGTTGCTAATACTGTGAGAGTTTATAGAGTGTTATTAGATTTACTCGAAAAAATTGGATACGATTCTTACCCTGAAGCTATAAAAAAAGAGCCTATTGCAAGTTATTTAAAAGAATTAGACACAATAAGCAGAAGAGAAAGCGATACAGGTTTTTATTTTGGGCGTGATAATATAAAGCCAACATTAAAAGGATATCTCAAAGGCAGGAGGCTTATGGGTATGATTGCAGATGACAGCGAAGAATATGCAAAAATAACAGTTTACAACACAATTAAAAATGGCGATGAATTAGTATATATAGGAAAGGATTTTTTAAAGCATAATGATAATAGATTTAAGCTTTTTATAAAAACAGAAGAAAATGAGTTTATAGAAGTTGATAATATTAGAAATGTGGATAATGCTTATATAAAATCAAGTGTTCATAATTTTAAGAAATACGACATTATCACTATAGAGGAATAATAAAAGAATAAATAATATTATGATGATATTAGCTGTAGATTTCGGACGCAAAAAAACAGGTACTGCTTTTATGGACATGAACATAAAAATTCCTTTTCCATGCAGGCTTATAGAAGAAAGCAATGCAAGAAAAGTAAAACGAGCATTAATGGACATAATAGAAGAGAAAAAAATTGATACTGTTGTTTTTGGGCTCCCATTGTCTGATGAAGGAAAAGAGAGCGAATGGTGTGCAGAGATAAGAAGGTTTTCAGAGTTTCTTTTAAAAAGTGTAAAAGTAAATATTGTTTTTGTAGATGAATACGGAACTTCAAAAGAGGCAGATTTTATTTTGAGAGGCAAAAAGAAAAGTGTTAAAAAAAAGGCTAATGATTTAATTGCTGCCGTTTTAATATTAGAGAACTATTTGAATATTTTAAATAAAAATAATTAATATAAATTAAAAATAAACAAAAAACTTTC
>NZ_SRZM01000027.1 GCF_019402445.1 Brachyspira pilosicoli | reverse complement strand
TGATTAGAGTATGTATAAATATAGGCTTATTATCAACTTTAATAAACTGCTTTTTAACTTTTCCGCCAAATCTTTTTGACTGTCCTGCTATAAGTAAAATTAATGTATTATAGTTCTTCATTTTTATTATTTCTCAAATTTTTTCTCTCTTCAATTTGTTTTTCTTTTTCAATTTTTCTCTCTTCTCTAAGCTTATGCCTTGCCTCTCTTCTTAATCTCACATTTTCTGATATTTGCTGTCTTTTAGCTTCTTTTTCTTTTTTTCTCTCTTCATTATATTTTCTGCGTTCTTCATTCATTTTCTCTCTATTTTGCTTTATCTCTTCAATCTGTCTTTTCCACTCAGCAACATCTCTTGCCCTCTTCTCTTCCCTCTCTCTTATTCTCTCTTCACGCTCTTCCATTCTTTTTAATCTTTCTTCTTCTCTTTTTTCAAACTTTGATAATTTAATAGGGTCTGTAATATTTTTAATTTTATTTTTTAGTTTTAATGTATAATCTTTTCTTTTTCCAATATTTTTAGGAAAGAACCTTGCCCCAAGCCCATCAACAAATAATTTCGCCCTAAGCATAAATATATTCTGTGTCTGCATATTAATAACAGATACCCAAGGAATTCTGGTTATAATGATAAATGCTATAATACCCGCCATAGTGTTTGAGAATAAATTACCCCAAAATACTGACCAATATGATAAATATTTAGTAGTAACTATTATAAATATAAACCTCAAGAACCATATCCTAAGTATACTAATTATGAGAGGCACCCGCGTACGTCCAAGCCCAATTAAAGCTCCTTGTGCCACCATCGTTATACCAAACCCTAAAACTCCTAAAGCAAATATAGGCAAAGCCCCATTAGCAACATATAAATCCTCTGGGTTTCTTGTAAAAAGTATAGTCATATGCGGTGTTAAAGGCACTACGACTGCTATAAGAACAATTGCAGTAATAGCACTTAATAGCATTCCTGTATAGCATGATTTTTTTGCCTTATCTGCATATTTAGCTCCTATATTCATACTAACCATTGTAGTTACCGCAGAACCAAATGCTGCAGGCAAATTAAAACATACTGCTGTAATGTTGTTAGCTATGCCTTGACCGTTTAACACTGTAGCACCATATTTTTCAACTTCACTATTTATTAGGAAGAACCCTAAATTGCTTAAAAATGTGGTAAGCATCGAAGGAACACCTATTATCATAAGTTCTTTTAAAATGCTTGAATCAAATTTAAACTCTTTTAAAGATAATCTATCATCACCTTCTTTAATAAATAAATCATAATACATCCAAGCTGTAACTATTGCATAAGTAGAAAAAGATGCTAATACACTTCCTACTACCTCTAAATGCAAGAAATAAACATATACGAAATTGAAAACTATCTTTAATAAAAGCAATATAACACTTCTTATAAAAGTAGCTTCAGGCTTACCATTAGCATTTTTTATACCATTATATAAAGCAGCCAAAAAAGTCATAGGCATAACAAAGCTGTATAATGATAAATATTGATATACATTTTCCTTAATGCCTGAATGTAAATTCATAGAAACGAGTATACTTACCAAATATAGTGTAGGTCCCATAGCAATACCAAATAAGACACCTGTAACTACTATTTGTGTAGATATTCTTTTGGCATTTTTAAAGTCGCCTAATCCATTATATTGACCCACTATAGCCATAGCAGCAACACCCAAACCTTGAGATAATGCTGTCATCATCATAATTATAGGTTCTGCAAAGTTTACACTGCTTGCTATAATAGTATTAGTAACATTATTAAGAAAAAGTCCGTCCATTAGAGGTATCATTGATTGTACCAAAGTCATCATCAATGTAGGGATAGAAAGCATTATTAATGTGTTTGTTATAGAGCCATGAAGTATTAAATCCCTTCTTGCCTCTGTAGATTGACTCTTAAAAAAATTGACCATATATTTCCTTCTAAATTGTTGTATAATAAATAATCTAAAAATATAAAATATTATAACAATAATAATAAACTTTTAAAGATATTTTTAATTATTTTATATAGAATAAATAATATTTTTTTAATTATTTCGCAGTATTTACTATTGTAAACTCTATAGTTTTTCCAACTACTTCCAAAGTATTAATATCTATTTTGTCTATTGTATCATTTTGAGTATGATGATATTTATAGCCCATATCTATAACATCTATAAAAGGTATGCTGTTAAAAATAAAAGGAGTATGGTCATCTATTATGCCGCCATAAAAGTCATTAACAAAAAACTTTTCATAACCTAAATATCTAGCATTAGACCATACATTTTTATAAATATCAGAATAATAAGTATAAGCAAAGTTTTCGTATTTAAATAAAGCCTCACTGCTTCCAACCATATCAAGAAGTATGCCGAACTTAATTTTATTTTTATCTACTACATTGTCATTTACAAAAGCAATGCTTCCCTGTATCCAATCGGTTTCAATAGGTGAAGTGCCTACAACATCAAATAAATTGCCGTCATCTTCAAGGTCAAACAATACAAAACATATACTATAATCAAGCTCATAATTTTTCAAAGCATTCATAAGCTCAAGCAAAACCCCAGAACTGCTTGCCCCGTCATTAGCACCGTCTATTGGTTTATTTCTGTTTTTGGATATAGGGTCTTTTTCTGCAACGCTTCTGCTGTCATAATGGCTAGCTATTACAATATAATTATCAGTCTTACCATTTAAAAATGCATATATGTTCTCGCCTTCTCTTCCTTTTATATATGGAGCTTGAAATTTATGACTAAACACTTCATAACCCATATTAGAAATTTCTTTTTTAAAATATTCTCTAACCTTTTTATGTGCTTCACTTCCATAAATACGAGGTCCTAAATCTGTTTGAGCCTTCACATAATCGTAAGCTCTTTTAGAATCAAAATATAATTTAGGATTGCTAGAAGATAAATTATTATTTAAAGCATTAACATTATTGCAAGAAAACAAAAGCATACAAATTAAAACGGCAAAAATATTTTTAATCATAAATTAATCACTTTTAAGTTTTTAATATATTTTAGTCTAATATAAATAAATTAAAAGTCAATGAAATAGCAATAAAAAGAAAGAGGTTTTATTTAGTTATAACTAAAATGATTATATTTTGAAATTTATCAACTTTTTCCCGCCGCAAAAAGTTGCAA
>NZ_SRZM01000269.1 GCF_019402445.1 Brachyspira pilosicoli | reverse complement strand
CCGCCGCAAAAAGAACCAAAAAGTGCAAGTTATCTAACTTTATATATTAGGAATATGTATTAAGTATAAAATAATACTAATTATTTTAGCTAAAAAAATGCAGTTCTTCGCGAAGCGTATCCGTAGGATATAAGGTTCTTTTATACCAATACCGAGTAGGTACCTATCGGCAAAAGAACTGGGGTGCGTACCATAAGGGCACGCTTCGCAGGGGGCTAGTCCCCGCAAATAATAAAAAACTTAAAAATTTTATTGTTCTTTTTCCCACATTACACGTTTTTTATCAACTTTTTCACGCGTACGAGCTGTACCACCTTGCCGCACGGTAATGCTATGGTTTAATTATAACTTATTAGTTGTGCGGGGGAGTGCATTTTGTGGTGCTACCCTAAGGGCACGCTTCGCAGGGGGTAAAACCACGCAAATAATAAAAAACTTAAAAACTAAATTTTGACAAAATATACTTGTTTCAGTATAATCTAGTTATGATAGAAGAAAAGAAAAAAGATTTGAGAATCATAAAAACCCAAAAATTATTAAAAGAATCTCTACTCGAACTCTTTAAAACTCACTCTTTTAATGATATCACAGTTACAGAAATATGCGAAAAATCTATGATTAATAGAGTTACTTTTTATGACCACTACAATAATAAAGAAGAACTTTTAAATAGCATCATAGAAGATATAAAAGAAGATATTATAAAAGAATTGAGAGATGATAATTTAATCTATAATTTTAAAAAGAACTACAGAAAAATAATAGAGAAAATAATAAACTATTTTGATAATAACAAACAATATTTTAATACTTCATTAGTTAATTATAACAACACTCTTTTATTTATATCACTTCTTCACAAGATTTTATTAGGCTACTTAAATGAATGGTTAAAAGATGATGAGAATATAGTAATACAGGAGTTTATATCTGGAGGATTAGTTTCTATAATATATCATTGGATAAAAGAAGATAAAAATGTAGAGAAAGATGTTTTAATTAATAATATATGTAGGCTATTAGAGAAAAGTTTAAAATAGTTGTTTTTTATAAAAAATCTAATTTGTAAATAATAAAAAAATATATATAATTGTGTGCATAATAATTTTATTATTCTAATAAAAGTTGTTTATTATGAAGAAAAAAAATGGAATAAGGGATGTTGCAAAGATGGCTGGTGTATCCATTACAACAGTTTCTTTTGTATACAATAATCCAGATAGAGTAAAAGAAGATACAAGAAAATTAGTTTTAGATGTTGCCAAAAAACTTAATTATACTCCAGATTTTAATGCATTAGGCTTAAGAGGAAAAACTAATCTAATTACATTAATAGTAAATTTTAATGTAGATGAACAAAGCCACCCTACCATTAGTGAAGCTATACCGCATATATCAAAATATTTAACAGAGTTTGGATACTATTTATTGCCTTTTTTTGAACCAGAAGAAAAAGAGATGGTTTATTTAAATTCAATTATAAGCAATAAACAAATTTGTGGTGCTATATTTATGGCAAGTAAAAAAAATATGGAATTGCTAGATTTACTTATAGAAAATGGCATTCCTACAGTTGTTATAGGAGAGCTTACTGGTTATTTAGATAAAGTATTTTGTGTAGATATAGATAATTCAAACGAAATAAAAAATTTAGTAGATAAGTTATATGAAACAGGATACAAAAAAATAGCTTATGTAAGTGGAAATGTGGACTATATTGTTTGTGAGCAAAGATTAAGAGGTTATTATGATTCTGTTATGAAGAATAATATTCATAAACCTATAGTTTTAGGCTTTACAGAAGATGTAGATAAAATAAAATATGATATAAAAAATCTTATTGCAAATAAAAAAAATATTCCAGATGTGATAGTTTGTAAAGATGATATAAAAGGTATTTATGTTATATCAGAATTATTAAGAAATGGTATTATCCCTGGCAAAGATATTGGGGTAGTAGGTGTAGGTGGAATATCAGCTTCTAATTATATATATCCAAATTTGTCAACATTGAGCTTTTCTATAAAAAATATATCCAAATTGGCAGTAAAAAATCTTAATGATATGATTGTTAATAATAAGATAATATCAGGTCAAAAATATGTAAAGACCAAATTTCTCCACAAAGAAAGTTTAGATTTAAAAATAAAAAAAAATTAGTTAATATATAAATATTTTTTAATATTTATTGACAAACTATGAAAAATGAATATACTAATAATTATACAAATTAAAAC
>NZ_SRZM01000268.1 GCF_019402445.1 Brachyspira pilosicoli | reverse complement strand
AATAATATATATTCATTAAATAATAATATAAAAAATGATTTAAATATTTATAATAGAGTTATCAATAACGTTTATTCAAATAGATATACTCAAAATAGAGATATTTTAAAAACAGAGCTAGAAAATAGATTATCTTATATAGATAAAGTATTAAAAAATAATTACAAATCAATTTATATAAATATAGATAGAGAGTTTTTAGATTCAAACTTGCCATACTCAATAACTATAACTAAAGATGTATCATCTAATGGTAATGTTTATACAGTAAGAACTGCTGATAGTTTAACTACTCATCCTATATTAGAAAACTATGCTACAAGAAGAGATTTTTTTATATCAATAATACCTAATGATAGAAATAATATTAATATATCTGCACATTATCCAATAACTTTAAATGATACTCAAGCTGGATATATAATATCAGATATCAATATAAATAATTATTATAGTAATATGATAACAAATATATCTCTTTTAGATTTATCATATATATATTATGACGTTAATACAAAAGATGTAATATTAAGTTCAGACAATGGTAATATATTAGAAAATGCTAATTTGGCGTTAAGAAGAAACTCTGCTGATTTAGTAAAATATGCTACAGAATTTGAATCTCAATTAGGCAGTAAATATTTTTATGTTCCTCCAATCCTTAATATAGCAGGCAATAGAACTATGGTTGTGATGTATTATATGAAAGATTTAAATATTATAGGTGTATATTATAAAGATCTTACTAGCATAATAAAAAGCTCTGCTATAGAAAGAGATATATCAATAATATTATCTGTAGTTATAATAATATTCTTAGTTGTTTCAGCTACTTATTTATATATTATAAGACAATTATTTAAACCTATAGATTCAGCTACAGAATCTGCTAAAGGTCTTATAGGTGGTAAAGGGGATTTAAGAAAGAGAATATATTCTAAAAATAATGATGAAATTGGAGTGTTGGTATATAACTTCAACTTATTCCTTAATGGATTAGATGATATTATAGGAAATTTAAAAACAGAAAGTAACAATGTATTTAATGAAATAAAATTAATAGACAGAGCAATAGAATCAAATGCTCAAATGGTTAATGACCAAAGTGCTAGTATTACAGAAAATATAGCTAGTGTAAATAATATTATTAATTCTATTAAAAACGTTACTAACTCTTCAGAACAGCAGAAACATGCATTCTCATCAGCTTCCATTGCTGTAGAAGAATTATTACAAACAATTTATAAAATAAGCGACAATATGGAAAAGCAAGCTTCTGCAGTAGAGCAAACATCTTCTTCAATAGAAGAGATGATATCAAATATTACAAGCGTAGCTAAAAGTATTAGTAAAGCACACTCATTCTCAAAAAAATTACTTATAGATGCTCATGATGGTGGTGATATGGTAGATGAGGTGATAGAAGCTGTTAGAGGTATTGAGGAAAGCTCTGACCAAATTAAAGAGATAGTTAACGTTATTCAAGGCATAGCTGAGCAAACTAACCTTTTGGCTATGAATGCCGCTATAGAAGCAGCACATGCTGGTGAGCAAGGTAGAGGTTTCTCTGTAGTTGCTGATGAAATTAGACTACTTGCAGAACATACTGCAGATAACACAAAAACTATTACAAACATCATTAAAACTATTACTAAAAGAATAGACGAAACAGTGGAACTTGCAAATAACAGTGGAAAATCACTTGAAAATATACTTGATATGTCTGAAAATACTTCGAGGGTTGTTGCAGAAATTAATACTGCAAACAGTGAACTTGAAATAGGTGGTAGAGATATACTTGAAACTATTAAACACTTAAATAATATTACTATGGGTGTTAAAGAAAATGTACGCGAGCAGATTAACAGTGGTGATGTGGTAGATAGCCAAATTACTTTATTAGACCAAATTAACAAAGAGGTTGCTGAGATTATTGAGGCTAATAGTGTTGGAGCTACTGAAGTTGTTAGCACTATGGCTTTCTTAAATGAATTATCTGTAAAAACTGCTAAAAGTAATCATGATTTCTTTATGGTTACTAGTAAGTTAAGTGAAAGTTTTAATAAATTCCAATCTCTTATGTCTGGATTTATTACAAATGTTGATAATATAGAAAGTGAAAAACCTGATGATATAATATTAAATTTGGATACAGAAGAATTTGATACTAAAGATATAGATATTAATAAAATAAATGAAGCAGAAAGTAAAATAGATGTAGAAATACAAGAATTAGAAAAAGAATTATCAAATACTGAAAAAAATGGTTTTTCTAAAGAGGATACTGTTCTTGAAATATTAAAAGAAGACTTTAAAAATCCTGATATGTTTTATTAATATACAAAAACATTATATTATTATATTATATTTTACTTTTTATCTAAAAATTAATTATATTATTAATAATATTATATTTCACAATAATACTCATTATATGTATTGACAATAATAAATTAAAAATATATACTAAAATTTGAGTATGCTTAGGAGATAGAATGTCCTTATACAATATAGCAGAAATAGATCTAAAAGCATTACGAAACAATATAGAAATAATTCGTTCTATGACAAGAAATACTAAATTACTCACCATAGTAAAAGCTAATGCTTATGGGCATGGTATTATAGGTATGTCGAAGCAATTAGAAAAGCTAAATGTGGATGCATTAGGCGTTGCTACTGTAGAAGAGGGTGTGAAGATAAGAGAGGCTCATATAAAAACACCAATAGTTGTTTTATTTCAGCATTTTAAAAATGAAGCAGAGGATGTTTGCAGATATAATTTGACACCTATTATAAGTAATGATGAATGTTTAGATGAATATGATAGATTTTTGAAAAAGCATAATAAAAAGTTAAAACTGCATATCAAAGTAGATACTGGTCTAAACAGAATGGGGGCTAAGCCTAAAGATGTATTAAACTTAGCAAAAAAAGTTTTATCATACTCTACTTTAGAGATAGAAGGTATTAATACTCATTATGCTGCTTCTGATGCATTTGATGATATATCTAAAGAGTTTACAGAAAATCAAATAAGAGTTTTTAATGATGTTTTAAATGAATTAAAAACAAATGGTATAAACATAAATAATGCCCATACTGCAAATTCTGCTGCATTGCTTTATTATAAAAATGCATACTTTGATATGGTTAGAGCGGGTATAGTAGTTTATGGATATACTGAGAAACTGTATGACTTTGGATTTAAGCCAATATTAAATTTAAAATCTAAAGTTATTTTAACTAGAAAAATAAAGAAGAATGAAACTGTTTCTTATGGCATGACATGGAAAGCCAATAAAGACACTAATATAGCTATAATACCTATAGGATATGCTGATGGGCTATCAAGAAAGCTTTCTAATAATTGGGAAGTAAAAATAAATGGTAAATATTATCCTATAATAGGAAAGATATGTATGGATATTATAATAGTAGATATAGGAAACAATGATAATATAAAAGAAGAAGATGAAGTTTTAATATTTGGAGATGATGAGAGACTTAATGCTAATACTATGGCACAAAAAATAGAGAGTATAAGTCATGAGGTATTAGTTCGCATTGGTGAGAGAGTTAAAAGAGTTTACAAAGATTAATGAAAAAATATTTTAATAAAAAATAATTTTAAGGAGTACATCAAAATTTAAATAAACTAATTAAAAAAAGGAGATTATTATGGTTGATATGATAGCAAAAATCAACGGCATTATTAACGGTTTTGTATGGGGACCTGTAATGCTAACCCTATTGGTTGGAACTGGAATATTTTTAAGTATTAGAACTGGTTTCTTGCAAATTACACAAATACCTTTATGGGTAAAACATACTTTTGGTTCTTTAGCAAAAAAACAAGATGCTGATGATAATATTACCCCTTTTCAAGCGGTGAGCACAGCATTAGCAAGTACAGTTGGTACTGGAAATATTGCTGGGGTTACTACTGCAATAGTAGCAGGAGGACCTGGTGCTTTATTTTGGATGTGGTTTGCTGCTTTTTTTGGAATGGTTACAAAATACTCTGAGGTTATATTAGCTGTTCATTACAGGGTTAAAGATGATCAAGGTCATCACCATGGCGGACCTATGTATTATATATCTAAAGGTGCTAATTTACCTTGGCTTGGCAGTATATTTGCTGCTTTTGCTGCTTTGGCTTGTTTTGGTGCAGGAAACATGACTCAAACTAATGCTATGGCGGCTGTTGTTTATCAAAATTTTGGTATACCTAAAATTATTACTGGTGTTGTTGTTGTTGCTTTAACTGCAATTATCATAATCGGAGGAATTAGAAGAATTGCTACTGTTACAGAGAAACTTGTTCCTGTTATGTGTGTTATATATTTAGTTGCTGGTATTATTATTTTAGCTTTAAATTTAGATAAAATTCCTCATGCTTTTCAAAGAATATTCTCTGAAGCTTTTAATTTGAAACAGGTAGGTGCTGGTTTTATGGGATATTCTATAATGATAGCTATGAAATTTGGTTTTGCTAGAGGTGTATTTTCAAACGAGGCTGGTTTAGGTACTGCTCCTATGGCTCATGGTGCTAGTAACTCTAAAAACCCTATAGAGCAAGGTTTATGGGGAATATTTGAAGTACTTATTGATACTTTCTTTGTTTGTACTTTAACTGGACTTATGGCTATTATGTTCTTAGAGGCTAATCAAGGTACTAAATTAAACGGTGCTGAATTAATATCCGCTTCTTTTGGTTCTAACTTAGGACATGCTGGCTCTATAATACTTACTGTATCATTAATATTATTTGCTTTCTCAACTTTTGTTGGTTGGTCACATTATGGAGTTGTTGCTTTAGGTTATCTCACTAAAAGAAACAAAATAGCTTCTTATGCTTATAGAATTATATTTTTAATTATTGGTATAATAGGTGCTGTTGCTCAATTAGATTTAATATGGTCTATAGCAGATACTTTAAATGGTCTTATGGCTATACCAAACTTAATAGGTCTTTTAATTTTATCTCCAAAAGTAGCTAAACTAACAAGAGATTATTTACAAGATCCTACTTCAACAATTATGAAAGACTAAAAGTAATAAATAATAAAGCACTCGCTGTAAAAAGCGGGTGTTTTTTTATTTGCAGAAGAGTTAAAATGTTTGCACTTTTTGGTTCTTTTGACGAAGTC
>NZ_SRZM01000267.1 GCF_019402445.1 Brachyspira pilosicoli | reverse complement strand
CTATTAAGATATTGTTTTTATTTATAAAAATTGTATATTTATATATAGTTAAGTATATTCTTGGGGACTTTTTAATGAAAACAGCAAAAGTATTTTATATAATTTTTATATTAATAACTGTATTATCATGTAGACAAACTACTTTAACAAAAACAGGACCTGGAGATGACTTCTTTTTAGATAAATTAGCAAAAGGTAATTGGGATGGTATTAATGTAAGTGGCAATACTATTAGTATAACAGGCGGAAACAGTGAAGGAAACTATACATTAGACAGTACTATAGCTGGTCTTGGCGGAATATATAAAGATGATAAAAATAATGGTGATTATGTTATAGCAGTACCTGACGGCAGTAATCTTCATACTGTAAAAGTAAATGAAGAAGAAAAAAATGCTATAAATGGAATTATAGATATAGTTGGTGAAGAAAATGCATTAGGAGTAATTACTGGTATAGGTACAACAGATGGAAATACAAATGTAGATGATGTTGTAAAAAATGCTAATGTTACTGACAAAGAAAAAGAAAAAATACAGGAATATCTTGATATACTAAATGGTAAAGGAGACGCTAATAGTTATCAAAAATACCCTATATAAAAAATACTGTATTTATTAATTATTTTTTAGTGGGGTGATATGTTTAATAATATTTATGAAAAAGATTTTTATTTGTATATTTATTTATGTGCCTTTCATAATAATGATATACCAAAACATATTGCATCCATTTTCCTATAATGATAAATATGAGTGGAAACAAAAAAGACAGTCTATAAGTATAAATGCAGTTCCAAGTTATTCAGTTATTTTTCCTCCTTTAGCTGATAATCTTTTATATAATATTGATACGTTTACATCTATAGCTCAAATAAACTTTGATAATTACTTAACTTTTTTTGATTATGTTGATACAGAAGGAAGTTTCTGGTATGTACCAAATATATCTTACACATTTTATTTATACAAAGGAATAGGTTTAGAAGTTTCTGCCTCCCTTCAGCATTTAGAATATACTCTAACAATTACTCCAGAAAATGCTTTAATATTAGCTACTAATCATGCTCAAGTTCCAAATTTACCAGGCAATATAGGAGATATAGCTTCATTATTAACAGGAAATACCGTTTTTAAAGGAAGCTTTTATTATCTGCCCATCACAATAGGAGTAAAACTTTTATCTGGTAAAAATGGAGAGTTTGTAAATACTATTAGATTTGGTATTGAAACTGTCATATATGATATAGTAACTCAAAACGGACTTACAGGATTCAAAACTAAACGCTCTACTATAGACCCTACTTTTTATGTATCATATGAGCTAGGTTGGAGTATAGATTTATTTCCAAAAAAAGATTGGAAGGTTCGCACTTATCTAGATATTTCCCTGTTTGAAATTGGATATTATATTACTTCATCTATGTCTGGAGTGTATGGAGATGTTAGAGAGGGAGTTGGCTTTTTTGGAAGCGGATTTGTGGATATTACAAAATTTTTACCGCTTTGGGAAACTTTTCCTGCTGCAGTTGATTTTGTAACATCACTTAAACTATCAATATTTCCGAGAATTGGGGTAACTATACGGTTTTAAGGACTTATAATGATAAAAAAATTATTAATATGTTTTTTATTTTTATATAGCAACACCATCTTTGCTCAATCTGATTTTATAATGAATTATGATGTTATAGATATAGTACCTTCAGATAAAATTCCTTCATATGTAACATTAACTAATGATAAAAATGCTGAAATACTTTTATTTGAAAATGGATTAAAATCGCATAGACATTCTCTTGGTATAGATTTTGGAACTACTTTATTTATAACAACAACAAGACCGCTTTTATTTAGCCTACCATTTCAAATAGTAAAAAATGCAAAACAGCAAAACTTTGAAGGTAAATTTGGTTTTAGATTAACTTATACATACAGAATAATGAATAAAATGGAACTAGATATAGATTTAGGTAATTATATAGCAAGCAGCTTTATGACTAATATTACTAATCCTCAATTTACTGAAACATATTCAATACCTTTATCTGTTGGTATGAGATTTTATTTTAATAAAAGAAATAGGGCTTCTGGTTTCTTTTTAATGCCTAAAGTTGGGGCTACGCTTCATATAGCTAAAATTAAAGAATATTCTACAAATGAAGCTGGAGTAGTAAATAGAATAAATAAAGATAGAATATATTTTGATGCTTTTGTTGCTGGAGAGATGGGCTTTAGAATAGATTTATCAAGAGGAATGGGAATTGATACGGGGGTGAGACCATTTATAGATATATCTTTACTTGATATAGGATTATCATATACATATTTGCTTAGATTTATACCGCTTCCTAGAATTGCTATTGGAGTTTTATTTTAGTTTTGTTATAAGTAAAATAAGGAAAAATTATGATAAAAAAAATATTAATAATTACAATAATATGTTTATCATTTGCTAATATATCATACTCTTTTCAAAATGGCGTTTATATATCCCCAAAATTTATTTATTCTATAAAAGGCAATAATAATATGTTTGTTGGGGCTGGAGCAAGTATTGGTTATAATTTTAATATACTTTCAAAATATTCTCCTATAAGAGTTGAGTTTGAATATTTATATAAAAATGGATTAGAAGTAAATAATTATCCAAACAATATAGACAATATTAATATACATAGCATGCTTTTTAATGCTTATTATGATATTAACTTAATTTATATTAATTATGATGGAGAAGAAAATAATATATATAGAAACGGCAAAAGGCATATAATGACTATATCTTTAGGTTTTTCTTTGGGAGGAAATATTGATTATAGTTTATCATCTTCTTTAAATGAAAAGTTTGGACTTGTAAAGAACTATTCTTATAATGATAATTTTGCTTTTATGTATGGACCTAATATTAGTTTTGGTTTTCATTTAAATCCAACAATTACTTTAGAGCTTGGATATAGATTATTACTTGATACGGCTATTAATCTCAATCATGATGTACTTCTTTCTATGAGATTAAATTTTTAGGGGATTATGATGAAGAAATATATTGTTATTTTATTTTTAATATTGCCTCAAATAATATTTGCAGAATTATATATTACTCCTAAATTTAATTATGCATTTGATATAAATAGAGCATATAATGTTGGAAGTGAAACTATTAATTTCGCTAATTTTATTGGAGGAGGTTTTTCTTTAGGTTATAGAGTGCCGTCTAAAAATAGAGTATCTCCTTTTAGATTTGAATTTGAATATTCTTTTCTTCAAAGTATATTAGTTGATAATACATATAGACAGCATTATATACTTGGAAGTTTTTATTATGACCTTAACTTTTATTTTACAGATAGAAAATTAGACTTTGATACAAGAGCCGATATTTTACTTAGAGATTACCCGGTACTTTCTATTTACTTTGGACTTTCTGTTGGAAGCGTTATAAATCAAGAAATTACTGAACAAATTAAAACTGGTCAAGATGCTCTTGCTTTTGGAGCAAGTATTGGTTTTGTTTATCATATTACAAGCTGGGTTGCTTTGGAAGTAGGATATAAATTCTTAATAGATATAAATCCAAAAATATATAATGAAGTGCTTCTTGGTTTTAGATTTACAATACCAAAATTTTAGAAAAGTAGTATTATGAATATAGAAGTGAAAGTAACAGCATCAGCCAAATCAAATAGTTTCAAAAAAGAAAATGGAATATATTATATAAGAATATCTGCCAAAGCTATAGACGGCAAAGCGAATAAGGCAATAATAGATTTTTTATCGAGTGAACTTAATTTAAAGAAAAAAGATGTAGAAATATTAAAGGGGGAGAAAAGCAGCAAAAAACTTATTTCTCTAAACCTAGACGAAGATAAATTGGAAAGCTATTTTAGTAAATGATATAATTGTATGGAAACTGAATTATGTTTATATTGTTTTAGTTTTAATTTAATAATTTATATTAAAATATAATTAGTATTATTTTATTATTTGCACTTTTTGGTTCTTTGACGAA
>NZ_SRZM01000266.1 GCF_019402445.1 Brachyspira pilosicoli | reverse complement strand
AGTCAATAGCATCTTTATAATTTTTTAAACTAAATAATATAAGTCCTTTATAATAAAAAAATCTATAATTATTAGAATCTAATTCTATTAATTTACTAATATCATTTAATGCATTAGTATAATAATTATAATTATCATATTTTGCTAAATAACAATAAGATAAAAACCTATTATAGTATGCATTTTTGTTATATGGTTCTATAGATATGACTTTATTTAAATTATCTATGGCTTGTATATAATTTCCTAATATTGCATATGAAACTCCAAGTTCAGAATGAACTGATTTATATTTCTTATTCAATGTTTTTATGTCAGAATCTTTTATTGTTTTTTCTTCATTTTTCTTTAGTAACTCTAAATTGCTATTGAAATAATATACAGCTAATTCCAAATAGTTTTTAGAATAATTATTTTTAATAGCTAAATTACGGTATATAAGTCCAATATTAAAGTATGCCTCTTTAGCCTCACTATTATATGGTATTAAATCTATGACAATATTATAATTTTTAATGGCTTCAAAATAATATTGATAATTATTTTCCAATAAAGCTAAATTATAATAACATTTTGCTTTATGAAAAAATATATATGGTACATCATCATTATAGTTTAATAAATATTCATTACAATGTTTTAAAGCTTTTTTATATTTTTTTTGATTAATTGAACTTTCTATTTCTTTAACAATATTTTCTTTATTATCCATAATAAAATCCTAAATATTAATGAATATATTTTATAGTAAAAATAATTTGTTTTTTTGCAACTTTTTTAACGAAAAAAGTTGATAAAAACAAAATCATAAATTATCAATATAATTCTAAACACTACCAAAAAATTACTATATTCTAAAAAATATTGTTTTAATATATAATAAAATAAATAACATAAACGGACGAACAATTATGAAAAAAGTTTTTTATATAGCTATTCTTTTTACTCTTATTTTCTCAAACATATATGCAAAAGATAAAGTGTATGTTATAAAAAAATTAGAGTTTCAGGAGGTAAATAGATGGTACGCCTCATATATAAAAAATGGATTAGAAGAGGCTAAAGAGAATGATGCTTCTTTGATAATACTTGAGATTGATACACCGGGTGGGCTTTTGTCATCTGCATTAGAGATAAAAAATGCATTGATAGAAAGTGATATACCAGTGGTAGCATATATAAACAAAAATGCATTGTCTGCAGGAGCTTTGATATCTTTAAGTTGTTCAGAGATTTATATGTCTGACGGAAGTATTATAGGGGCTGCTACTCCTGTGTATCTTCAAGGCGGAGAGCCAAAGAAGGCAAGCGAAAAAGAAGTTAGTGCTATGCGTGCTGCTATGAGGGCTTCTGCTGAAAACTCTAAAAAAAATGCAAAGGCTGCTGAGGCTATGGTTGATGAAACTATTGTATTAACTAAAAGAGATGACGGAATTGATTTGGACAATAAAACACTTCTTACATTGAGTGCTGATGAGGCTGTAAAAATAAATATTGCAAATAGTAAAGCAAACTCTGTAGAAGAAATCTTAAAAATAAAAAATATTGATGATTATGAGATAATAAATTTTGAAGAAGGGCAGTATGATTTTATTTTAAGATTTTTAAGTAATCCTGCAGTGTTAAGCATATTAATATCCATTGCTATAGCTGGAATATATTTAGAGATAAAAACTCCTGGTTTTGGTGTAGGCGGTGTGGTTGCTATAGTATGTTTCTTTTTGTTTTTTACAGCACAATTTTTTATTGGCGACAGCGGATTTATTTCGCCTGCTGTGTTTGTGCTTGGTATAATATTGCTTGCTTTAGAGATTTTTGTTATACCGGGGTTTGGAGTTACAGGAATAGCTGGAATAATCGCCATATTTGCAAGCATATTTATGTCTTTTGGTATAGCTAATATATCTCAGGCTGTATTTGTAATTTTTGTTTCACTTATCATAGATATTATACTTATTATATTAATGGCAAGGTTTATGACAAAATCTAAAGTGTTTAAAAGTAAAATGTTTTTAGAAACAGATACATCAGGATATCATTCAAGTGAGTCCTATGATGATTTACTTGGGCTTGAAGGAATAGCCTATACACCTTTTAGACCTTCAGGAAATATTTTAATTGATGATAAAAAATATGATGCTATTAGTGAAGGCGAGTTTATACAAAAAGATGCCAAATTAAAAGTTATACTTGTCAATGGAAATAAGATAGTAGTAAAAGAGATAAAAGAATAATATACAGGAACTTAAAATATAATAAGCTCCTGTAATTATATTATTAAGCTAAAGTACTGAAAGCTCTTACTGAAGCTATATCTATTCTAAGTTGAAGTATATATCTTTTACCATCTCTTCCCATAGCATAAGTATATCTGCTAGAAAGAGGAGATAAGCTTTGAGCCTGTTGATTAACATTAGTAGGTTTTACTTCCACTATATTTGGCTTAGTATTAATTGAAGTAGCACTCATTTGCATAACATTATTAGAAGATATACCGCTTATAGTCATATAATTTCTCCTTAAATTAATTATAACTATAATAATTAACGGCAATATATAAAAAAGTTTAGCATTTTTTATTATGTTAATTAATATTTTTTAAAAGAACTAAATCATTAATAAATATTATAGATAACTATACTAATAGTATAATTATCTATAATATATTTTTTTACTTAAAATAATTCACGCCATTTTCAAATATGTTGTAAATATCTTTAGTAATGATATTCTTATATAAATTATCTCCGTATCTCTCACTATGCCCCATTTTGCCAAACACCTTTCCATCTTCTGAAAGTATGCCTTCTATTGCATAAGCTGAACCATTAGGATTAAATCTAAACTCATTAGTAGGTTTTGACTCAAAATTAACATACTGAGTAGCAACCTGACCTTTTTTGATTAATTCTTTTATTATCTCTTCATCAGCAAAGAATCTTCCCTCACCATGAGAAACAGGCACAACCAACTCGCTTCCTAAAGGTATGTTGTATAACCAAGGAGAATTGTTTGATACTACTTTTGTTGTTACCATTTGAGAAATATGTCTTCCTATTTTATTGAATGTAAGAGTAGGAGATTTTTCTGTAATGTTTCCTATTTTTCCATAAGGAAGAAGTCCTGATTTTATTAATGCTTGGAAACCATTACATATACCCAAAACAAGACCGTCACGTTCTAATAGTTTATGTATAGATGTTTTTATTTTTTCATTTGTAAGTATTGCAGAGATAAACTTACCAGAACCATCAGGCTCATCTGCCGCACTGAATCCTCCAGGAATCATAAATATTTGAGAGTTATCTATTTTTTTTGACATCTCTTCGATTGATTCTTTTATATATTCTGGCTTAATGTTTCTAAATACAAATATATCTGTATTTGCTCCTGCATCAGAGAAAGCTTTTTGAGTGTCATATTCACAGTTAGTACCTAAGAATGCAGATATTAAAACATTAGGCTTAGCTGTTTTGTTTTTGCATATAAATGGTGCTTCTCTTTTGTATTCAGCTAGCTTGTAAGTTTCTATATCTTCATAAGTTTTATAAGGGAATACTGTTGATAATTTTTCAAGCCATAATTTTTCTATTTCTTCTAAATCCACTACTTCACCGCATACTTTTATTTTGTATTCATCAATAGTTTTTCCTATTAAAATAGCATTTTTATAATTTAATTCTTCTTTAGTTTCCACTATAAATGAAGCAGGCATTAAATTAAAGAAATAAAGCTCATCTTTTATATCAACGCCTATTCTGTTTCCAAAAGACATTTTTGTTAAAGCTTCAGCAATACCTCCGAATTTGATAGTGTATGCTGATAATATTTTTTTGTCTTTTATGTTTTTATATATAAAGTCAAAATTTTCTTTTATTTCTGCAACATTAGGCATATAGTTTTCAAGCATATTATGCTTTATTAAATACACATAATTATCAGCAGATTTAAACTCTGGAGATATAACATCATTGCTGTCAACAGTTGACACTGCAAATGATATCAAAGTGGAAGGCACTGATATATTATTAAAAGTACCGCTCATAGAGTCTTTACCGCCTATAGCAGGTATATCAAATTCAGTTTGTGCATATATTGTGCCTAAAAGTGCAGAATAAACCTTACCCCATTTTTTATCATCATTTCCTAATTTCTCAAAATACTCTTGAAATGATAATCTTATATTTTTATAATCAGCACCAATAGAAACAAGTTTTGACATAGATTCTATTACAGAATATATTCCTCCGTGAAACTCTGACCATTTCATTATAGAAGGATTATAACCCCAAGATATAGCAGAAGCCGTATTTATTTGTTTTACATTATTGTCGAATATTGGTATTTTTTGAATGCTTACATCGCTTGGAGTCATTTGATACTTTCCGCCAAAAGGCATAAGAACAGTAGTAGCACCTATTGATGAGTCAAACATTTCTATAAGTCCCTTTTGAGAAGCGACATTTAAATTTTCTGCCATATTAAACCAATGAGAAGTTAGAGAACATGCATTCTTTGTGCTGAAAGGGTTATTTTCAAAATTAATATCTTTAAGAATAGCATTAGTTTCTTGTTTAGCTCCGTTAGTGTCTAAAAACTTACGGCTTATATCTACAATTTTTTTGCCTTTCAAATACATTACAAGTCTGTTAGTGTCTGTTATTGTTGCAACCTTTGTAGCTTCAATGTTTTCTTTGTTGGCAAGTTTTATAAAATTATCTGCATCCTTACTTTCTACAACAACAGCCATTCTCTCTTGCGATTCTGATATTGCTAGCTCAGTGCCATTTAATCCTAAATATTTTACAGGCAAAACATCAAGGTTAATGTCAATTCCGTCTGATAATTCACCAATAGCAACAGAAACTCCTCCTGCCCCGAAATCATTACATTTTTTTATTAATTTAGTAACTTCTTTATTTCTAAATAGTCTTTGAATCTTTCTTTCTTCCGGAGCATTACCTTTTTGTACTTCAGCACCGCAAAGTCTTAAAGATGTATCAGTATGGCTTTTTGATGAACCAGTAGCCCCGCCGCAACCATCTCTTCCTGTTCTTCCGCCAAGCACTATAACTATATCGCCTGCTTTTGGTTTTTCTCTACGCACATAGTCCACAGGCACAGCTCCCACAACAGCACCAACCTCAAGCCTTTTTGCTTTATATCCTTCATCATATATTTCATTAACTAAACAAGTTGTAAGCCCTATTTGGTTGCCGTAAGAAGAATATCCTGCTGCTGCAGTGGTAGTAATTTTCTTTTGAGGAAGTTTTCCTGCCAAAGTATCTTCTAATCTCTCTAATGGATTAGCACTTCCTGTAACCCTTATTGCCTGATATACATAGCTTCTTCCAGAAAGAGGGTCTCTTATAGCTCCTCCCAAACAAGTAGAAGCTCCTCCGAAAGGCTCTATCTCTGTAGGGTGATTATGAGTTTCATTTTTAAACATTAATAAATATTTTTCTGTTTTGTTTTTTCCATTCTCATCAACAGCATCAACATCTATATAAATAGAACAAGCGTTTATCTCATCGGAAATCTCTAAATCTTCAAGCTTTCCTTTTTTCTTTATGTATTTAGCAGACACTGTTGCCATGTCCATTAAATTAATATCTCTTTTGCTGTCAACATCTTCACCGTAAAGCTCTTTTCTCATGCTGTAATATTTGTTAATAGCATTTAATATCACCTCTGAAAAATTACTCTTATCATTTTCTAATTTCACATCATTAATCTTTGTCATAAATGTAGTATGCCTGCAATGGTCAGACCAATATGTATCAAGAACTTTTATCTCTGTTTCTGTTGGGTTTCTTTTCTCTTCATTTTTGAAATAATTCTGTACGAACTCTATATCTTTATAAGTCATTGCCAAATCAAGAGTATCTCTATATTTATGAAGTTCTTCTATGTTTAAATTAATAAAGTTTTCTACATCTTTAATATCATCAGCCTTTTGATGAGGTTCTATTTCTAGCTTTTTTAAATCTTTTTCTCTGCTTTCTACAGGGTTAATATAGAATTTTTTTATCTTTTCTATTGTATTATCATCTATATTTCCATCAAAAATAACTACTTTTCCGCTTACTATAGTTACTTCTTCTATATCATTATAAATAAGCTTTAAACATTGTAATGCAGAATCAGCCCTCTGATCGAATTGTCCGGGCAAATATTCTACAGCAAAATGTTTTAAACTCTCAAAATCTTTTTTTTCAACTACCCTATCTGTTGGAGGCTCTGAAAATATTACATTAATAGAATTAGTTAATTTACTTTCTTCTATATTAAAAATGTCATAAACATTAAGAAGTCTTACACTGCATTTTATTTGAAAATTATCTTTTAATTGACTTTCTAATCTTTTAGCCTCTAAATCAAAGCCTTCTTTTTTCTCTATAAAGATACGATAGTTCATTTTGAATATACCTCATTGTTATATGGAGTTTTTATATTAATAGATTATATATTATATCATTAGTTTTATAAAGATATTTTTATTATTAAAAGTGTTTTTGAAGCAAACTATCTACAATAGAAACAGCTTTTTTAAATCTTTTTTGATAATCTCCGCTTATAGAATAATATTTTATATTCATATTATTAAGTATATCTTTTATTTTATCGCTGTATTTTATTCTGTCATTTTTTATAACTTCGCTTCTGTCGCCGTCCTGAACAAAATCAACATCAGGCTCTAAAAATAATATGGCATCATATTTGTTTATATGTATAATTGCTTTTGCAAGTCTTTCATTATCAATAATATTTTCATCTTCCAAAAAATGCATGTAAAAGTTTGTAATTATTGCATCAGTATCAACAAACAATATTTTATTGCTACGCTCTATTGCTTTTATTTCATTTAATTTATGAGTAAGAAGTATCTCTGTAAAATCTTCTGAAAGCATAAGCAAATCAGTTCCAGACTTTTCTGATAATTCTCTCCCTGCCTCTTCTATATAATTGGTATTATAATAATTTGCTAAATTAATTGTGAGAGTTGACTTACCTGTGCTTTCACTACCTAATAATAGAACTTTTTTTGTATAATAAGGCTTTACTATATTAGGTAAATAATCCCAATACTTATAAACATTCTCTCTAATTTTTGAAGAGCTTATTTCATCTCTCTCTATAAATATTAACTCTGAATCTTTATAATATCTTGTATAAAAAGAATCTTTATTTTTATAATCATCTCCGCAAAATACTGCGTCAATTTTTTCACCTATAGCATTTTTTATTTTTATAGAATCCGCTTCCCATAAATCTTCAGTATATTCTTCTTTTGTGTTTGCATTATCTTCTATAAATATAATCTTCACATTTCCAATATGTTTTGTTAATTGATAAAGCCATCTGTATCTTATTTTTTTATCAATTTCATTTCTATTATTTCCAACAGCCAAAACAATATAAAGCTTTTTACATTGATTAGCCGCTTCTATTATGCATCTTACATGACCAAGATGAAGAGGATTAAAAGAACCACCATACATTCCTACATTATACATAAAGCCTCCGAATTATTTTTAGTTTATCTGATTTTTATTATTTGCTTCTCTATACCACTTAATAAACATAAACACTGCATTAACTAAATAAACACTCCACATAAGCAAAGTAGCTATATTGTCCCCCCCGCTTGCAAAATTAATATACCATATAGAAATATTTAAAATGTTTACCAATATCCACATTATCCATTGTTCGGTGCATCTTTTTACGCATAATATTTGTGCAGTTACAGCAAACACCGTACTTGCACTATCAACAAAAGGAAGTGAACCTCCTAATTTTTTTAATATAAACCCATAAATAAATATTGATATAAAAGAAAAACCAAATATTATAATTTTATATTTATTATTTAATTTTGTTTTTATTACTTCTTTATTTTCACTATTCATATTTCTACTCCATAATATAAAACCAACTATATTCATAGGTATATAGTAGAATACATTGAGCATAAACTCACCATAGTATTTTGCACTAAAAGCTATGATAGAATAAAGAATAGTATTAATCATTCCAAATACATACGAAGATAATTTTCCCTTCCCTGTAAGTATCACGCATAATATACCGCTTATTGATGAAACTATGCCAATAATATTTTCTTTCCAATATATAGAAAGCGATAATATTATACTGCATGCTATTATAATCCACGCCACTTCTATAGCCTTCCAATTTTGAAGCTCATTTTTGATAATTTTTTTCATATAAATCCTTTATAAAATAGATTTTGATTATTATATTATTATTTTATGCAAAATCAATATAAATAATTTTGTTAGTAAATAAAATGAATTTTTTATTTTTATAAAAATATATTTGCAAATATTATTATATAAATATAATATCTACTTTAGTGTTGATAATTAATATCAAAATAAGGATTTTATATGAAAATTGATATATGTTTTTCTTCTGACAATAATTATACATTATATATGGGCACTGTTATAGCT
>NZ_SRZM01000265.1 GCF_019402445.1 Brachyspira pilosicoli | reverse complement strand
TTTATCCAAATCATCATCAGACATATTATTTTTTAATTTTTTTTCAATTAGCTCAGCATTCATCATAATAGGCATAAGTGGATTTTTTATTTCATGGGCAACCTTAATAGCAGCTTCCTTCCAAGTTTCTAATGATACTCTTATTTTCTCTTTATCTCTATGATATTTTAAAGCCCTAGCCATAACATTAAATCTATATATTAAATTTCTAAGGTCATGAACCCCATAAAATTTCATTTCTATATTAAAATCTGAATTAATAATAGAGTTAGTAGCATTAAGAAGTAAGCTTATAGGTCTTGTTATAAAACTAGAAAATATAATACCAAAAATAATAGATATAAAAGTAGATATACCTAATATAAACACATATAAAAGTTTTAAAACTATAGAAAACTCTCCAGTAAACATATTAATAGAGTTGTATATTCTAAAAGCATTTAAAGCATTATTTCTAACATTGATATAATTACTAGGCATACTATCAAAAATAATAGCATAATGATTTACATCTCTTAATGGAACTATAGCATTAATATAAAACAGTCCATTATATTCACTATTAGCAAATGTAATCTTATCTAGAGAAAATCTATAATTGATGTCAAGAGGAACATAATTTTGAGAATTAAATAAAACTGTACTATATCCATAATATGAATTAGAAACAAAAATTATGTTAGTAAAAATATTATCTCTGTATATTATATTACTAATTTTACTACTATCAGATAAATCTATATTATTTAAATAATTAACAGAAACATTTGATATACTATTTAATATACTATTTTGTTTATTAATTATATCATCATTAGAAACTTCTATTATATATGAAAGGGAGTCATTAATACTCTTATTTGTAAATAGGTTTAGATTAGACTCTATAATATAATATGACATCTTACTAGTAACTAAACTTGTAATAACAGTCATGAAAGCCATGATTGATACTATAGCTAGCTTAAGGTGAGAGCCTTCTTTTTTTTTGAGAGCTTCTAACACAAATTTAATAATAATTAATATACCAACTATAATACTTGATGATGGTAAAAATAGAATAAAAAATACATATACTAAATTAGTAGTATTTGGTTCATATACAAAACTACTTATGTATATAGAAGCAATTAAATCTAATAAAACAAATATAGAAACTATTGATAAATATAAACCACCATAGCGGTTTTTTATTTTTAAAAAAAAGTCTTTAATTATTTTCATAATACTCTATATTTTTTAATTCTAAAGATAAATCATCTATATTTTTTAGATGTATAGATTTTATTCCCATTTTTTGAGCAGCAGTAACATTATCAAAATTATCATCTATAAACAAGCATTCTTTTATATTTAATTTATATCTTTTAAGTAACAGTTCATATATTGCTTTAGTTGGTTTAATAATTTTTACATCAGCTGATATTATACCGCCAGAACAGGTATTATCAAAGAAGTCTGTTTTTTTTCTTATAACATTAAAAGTTTCAACTGGCATATTTGATAAATAATATATATTATAGCCTTTTAATTTATATTCTTTTAATATTTCTATATTATGATGAATAGATAATACATCACTTAAATAAGAATCAAAAATTTGCTTTAAAATAAATTTATATTTTGGACAAGCATTCAAAAAGTAATTTTTAGCATCATTGAATGATAAATCTCCCTTGTCCATTAAACTCCAATTCTTATCTCTTATAGTATTATCTAAAAACTCATTTACATCATCTACTTTATCAGTATGTTTATATAGAAAATCAACTATATCAAATTTAAATAACACATTTCCTATATCTGATATAATATTTTTTATCATTCTATATCCTTATAATATAATATATTCATTATATTTTTATAGTTGTATTTGTCAAGTTTTTTGACAATTTTAATTAATGTATTTTGTAAATAATTAAATATGTATCAATAATCGCACGGTAAATTAGTAAAGAAAGATAAATAAAATTAAAATACAATTTTTATTATTAATAAAGATTACTCAACGTGCGGTAAATAAATAATTGTTTAATAAAAACTGTGTGGGTAGTGCTATTACTAATTTGAGCATGGTCAATAATAGTTTTTTATTTTAAATTTCAGTAATAAACATATAAGATTGGATTAAAAATAGTTTTTAAATTAAAAGTCCATAACGCACGGAAAATCAACATAAAATATAAAATAATATAAAAATACAACTTTTCCAATAAACATAAACTTTCTCACCGTGCGGTAAGTAAATTTTAAAACTTGTATAATAACAAATATATACTATAATTAATTATTAAAAAATAATTTTGGGATACTTAATGGATAAAAAAAATATTGTTATTATCGGAGCAGGCAATGCAGGAGAGACTCTTGCTTCTGAAATATTGACATCAGACGAAAATAATGAATATAATATACTATGTTTTTTAGATGATGATGAAAATAAAAAAGAAATTAATATTAATAATCATACTATAAAAGTTGAAGGTAAAGTTAAAGATATAGAAAAAATTATAAATAAATATAAAAAAGATAATATAGAAATAGAAGAAATTATTATAGCAATACCTACATTAAAACAAAAAGAACTCCTTGAAATACTAGATATAATATATCCTACAGGAATCAAATATAAAATACTCCCTTGCTTTTTTGAAATTATAAAAGGAAATGCTTCTATTAAAGACATTAGAAATATAGAGCCTTCAGATTTACTTGGAAGAGAAGAGATTGGTTTTGATGAAAAAGAGATATCTGATTATTATAAAGATAAAACAATACTAGTTACAGGAGGAGGAGGCTCTATTGGAAGTGAGCTTGTAAGACAATTAGTAACACTTCCTGTAAAAAAAGTAATGGCTTTAGATAATTCTGAAGGTGCAATACATAGTCTTATAATGTCTTTGAATGATAGAAAAAATGAAAAAAACAAACATAAGTTTAAATATATTATATCTAATGTTAGAGATTATGTAAAAGTAGATAAAATATTAAAACAAGAAAATCCAGATATAATATTTCATGCAGCAGCACATAAGCATTTGCCGTTTATGGAAGAATATCCAGAAGAAGCAATTAAAAACAACATACTCGCAACAGAGAATATAGCTACATTAGCAATTAAAAACAATATTAAAAACTTTATATTTATATCAACAGATAAAGCTGTACGCCCAACATCACTAATGGGAGCAAGCAAAAGAATATGCGAAAGAATGATAATGTCTCTCTCACATGAACAAAATAATACTAAATTTAAAATAACAAGATTCGGCAATGTATTAGGAAGCAGCGGAAGCGTAATACCAGTTTTTGAAAGGCAGATTAGAGAAGGAAAACCTCTAACAGTTACACACCCAGAAATGGTTAGATTTTTTATGTCCATAAGAGAAGCAGCAAGACTAGTAATAAAAGCTTGTACACTTAATGATGGAGTTATATTTACTTTAGATATGGGTAAACCTGTAAAGATATTAGATTTGGCAAAAAATATGCTTAAGATGTATGGTCTTACAGAGAAAGATATTCCTATAATATTTACAGGTATAAGAGAAGGTGAAAAATTATATGAAGAGATTCTAATGGATGATGAAACTCTAATACCTTCACAGTATAAAAAATTATTTATAGCTAAAGACCCTGTACAATGTTTAACACCAGAAGAACGTAAAATAATGATCGATGCATTCGATATAGCTTCACTCGATGCCGATAAAGATACAATAAAATTGCTGATGAAAAAATATATAGAAGAATATACAGGATAATTAAAAAATGAATATAACAGCAAAAACAACATTAACCGCACTTTTTGCTTCACCTTGCAGACATAGTTTATCCCCAATCATGCATAATAAATCTTTTGAAAAATTATCATTAGATTATGTGTATTTGGCTTTTGAAGTAAATAAAAATAATTTGAAAGAAGCTGTAGCCTCTATAAAAACGCTTAATATGAGGGGCGTCAATTTATCTATGCCGAATAAAAAAGAAGTTATACAGTATTTAGATAATATTTCAGAATCTGCAAAACTCTCTCAAAGCGTAAACACCATAGTTAATGATAATGGAGTTTTAACAGGTCATTCTACAGACGGAAAAGGTTTTATAAAATCACTTGAAGAAGAAAATATTAATATACAAAATAGTGACGTTACAATACTTGGCATTGGAGGAGCTTCCATTTCTATAATTACAGAGTTTGCTCTTTACGGTGTAAAAGAAATATATGTTTTTAAAAGAGATAATAATTGGACTGAGCAAAAAAAAATAATAGATAATATTCAATATAAAACTAATTGCAAAATAGAGCTTTATACTTTGGATAATAAAAAAGAATTAAAAAAACAAATAGACAAAAGTAAATTATTAATTAATGCTACAAGTGTTGGTATGAAAGAAGATGCTTCAATTATAGAAGATAAAACATTTTTTAGAGATGATTTAATTGTTGCCGATTGTATATATAGCCCATCAAAAACAAAATTGTTACAAATAGCAGAAAAAGAAAATTGTAAAATAATTAATGGAATGGGTATGCTTTTATATCAGGGTGCATTGGCTTTTGAGATGTGGACTTCAAAACAAATGCCTGTTGATTATATAAAAAATATTTTATTTAACTAAAAACTATTTGCGGAGTTATTATGATTAAAGTAAAAAATGTTAATATTGGCGATGGTGTTCCTAAAATATGTATTCCTGTTATAGAGAAACATAAAAATGATGTTATAAAATATATAAAAGAGATAGATAAACTTCCAATAGATTTAATAGAATGGCGTGCAGATTTTTACGAAGATAGTGATAATAATATAGAAGAGCTTTCTAAAGAGATAAAAAAATGCACAACAAAACCTATAATATTTACTTTAAGAAGTATTAAAGAAGGCGGAAATCTAAATATAAAATCTAATACCTATGACAGTATGATTAATATTTATAAAACAATCATAGATAAAAAATTATTCTCAATTATAGACATAGAATTATTAACTCTAAAAGAAAATGATATAAAAGAATTAATAAAACTATCAAAAAAAGAAAACATAAAAACAATTCTTTCTAATCATGACTTTAATAAAACACCAAATAAGCTTGAAATAATTCATAGAATAAAAAAGATGATAAAATTAAAAGCTGATATAGCAAAAGTAGCCTATACTCCAAAAAAACAAAAAGATGTATTAACTATATTAGAGCTTCATAATGAAATAAATAATATACCGTTAATATCAATATCAATGGGAGAAGAAGGCGTTATAACAAGACTATTTTATTCTGCAATTACATTTGCTTCAGCTAAAAGATCATCAGCACCCGGACAAATAGAAGCAACAAAATTAAAATATATGATAGACAGTATTTATAAAAGTTAATTAAAAACTATTTACTTTATCAAATATTTTTATATAATTCAATTTTTTTCTAAAATAAATAATTTCTCTTTTACAAATTTTTTATTATTATTAGAATTACTTTTAAATTTCAAATAATCAAATTTAACTAGATCCACTTTTCCAACTTTAGACATTATGTATATTATATCTTCTTCTTTCATAATACCTTCATCATTATAACTCAATATACAATATTTATAATTGGCATTATTAATAATAAATTCTAAATCAATTAAAGCAGTTTTTCTATTACAAAATGAAGACTTTTGATCTTTATAATCCCTCATACCAGATATACCTTTTATTTCAGGATTATCATATCTTGCTATAGTTTCTAATATATGATAGTTAGGTGCATATTGCCTTTCATTATATGGCGGATCTAAATATAATATATCTGTATTTATATTCTTTACTATATCAATGCTATTACCAAAAAATATTTCATTTTTTTTATCATTAAATATTAATTTTATAGGTTTTAATACAAAAGGTTTTAATGCTCTTCTATCCCATTTTTTTTGAAAAGCAGCATATACTCCAGAAACATTTGAAAAAAAAGAAACACTTTCTATCAATGAAGCTATTAAAATAAAATACTCGTTATCATTAATCAAATCATCATTTTTCCATTTCTCTATCTCAATTCTTATAGCATCAATCTTCTTTGCATTGTAATCCGAAAAATACATTCTTCTATATTCTTTATTCTCAGTACCTCCCATTGTGTAATTATTATATATAAAGCCTTCAAATAGCTCAATATTATTTAAATACTCTAAAACTAATTCTAAATTTGAATCAGAAAATAAATACATATTCTTATTTTTTATATTTAAGTAATATAATAATTTTTCAAATTCAGGTACTATATTATTTTTTATATATGCATATTGCAAACAATAAGAAAAATATAATATATCAGATGAATATACTTTGTAATTCAAACTCTTGAAGAATTTGCCAACATTAGCTGTTCCAGCAAAAAAATCAAAAAATATTTTACCATGTATATTTTTTGAATTAATTATTGAATACATATTTTTTACCAGATTTTCTTTGTTTCCAATAAACCTCATAAACTATATTTCCATGTTAGAAAATAAATTTCTTCTATTCATATCTTCATCTAAAGAATTTGTTTTATAATTTGTTATTAACACTTCTATAGTTTTAGATTCTAATAATAT
>NZ_SRZM01000264.1 GCF_019402445.1 Brachyspira pilosicoli | reverse complement strand
TTTCTCATGCATAAGCTGATTCATATAGTCAATAAGTACAATACCATTATTAACTACAATACCAATAAGCACTATAACACCAATTCCACTGTATACACTTAAAGTCTGTCCTGTAATGAGAAGTAGTAAAAGCGAACCAGCAAAACCAAATGGTATAGCAAGAGCAATAACGAAAGGAGCTATATAAGATTCAAATTGGCTAGCCATAATAGCATAAACTAATACTAAAGCCAATATTAAAGCCTGTAATAATTGTCCAAATGCCTCTTGCATATCCTCATAATCACCAGAATAAACAATACTAAAACCAGCAGGCATAAATACTTTTTCATTAATAGCTTTTTGTACATCATTCATTATTTGGTTCATAGGTCTTCCATAACCTGCTGCTGTAATTGAAGTTATTCTACTGTCATTTTTTCTTTCTATCTCTGTAGGTGCAAAATCTTTATTAACATTAGCAATTGCAGATACAGGAACCATTCCAGAAGCTGTAGGTATAAGCATTCTGTTTACATCATCTATGTTTATTCTATCTCTTTCATTAAGCTGTACTATAACATCAATATCAGTAACTTCAGAGTTTTCAGGAGTCATTCTTGTAGCAGTAGTACCTCCGAAGCTTGTTTTTATAGAGTTAGCAACAGTATTAATATTAAGTCCCATTTTTGAAGCTAAATCTCTGTTTATAGTTACATTAAGCTCAGGACTAGAATCGCTTTTTTTCAAACGAACATCTCTAAGCCCAGGAACATCTTGTAAAGCAGCTATTATATTATTAGCTAATTCTCTAGCTCTTGTTAAGTCTTCACCAACTATATCAATATCTATACCACTTGAACTGCTGTTTCCACCTCCACGCATACTGCTTACGCTATCAACGTTAATTGTAGCAGGATATCCAGCTAATTTCTTTCTAACCATTTCAACATATTCTTCTGTCTCTACAGTTCTTCCTTCAGATTTGTCTATTAATTTAGCTCTTATTTGTCCTTTATTGGCATCAGAACCAGACCTTGCTCTTGACTGTATTCTGCTTAAGTCTTTTCCAATAACTTCTTCAACATCTTTTCTCATTCTATCTATAAATGAACCTGTTTGTTCTTTTCTTGTACCAATAGGCATTTGTATAGTTGCCATTAATTGACCTTCATCAGATTGAGGGAAACCTTCTTTACCTATAAATATTAATCCAACTATTATAACAGCAAATACAACGCTTATTACAGGAATTAATACTCTGTTTTTATGATTAACTGAGTAAGTTAATATTTTTTCGTATATATAATTAACTTTAGAGTGGAAATGTTTATCAAAAAATACTTCAAAACGATTGAAGAATTTAGACTTTTTAGTAGTTACTAATCTTGCACCAAGCATAGGTACTATAGTTAAAGCAACAGCTAAAGAAGCTATCATAGAAACTGTAACTGTAATACATAAATCTCTAAACATCTGACCAGTTTGACCTTCTACAAATAGGAAAGGCAAGAATACTGCTATTGTTGTAAGAGTAGAAGCAGATATTGCAAGTGCTACTGTAGAAGTACCGTCTATTGCAGAAGAGTATTTACCATAACCATTGTTTCGGTAATAGAATATATTTTCAAGTACAACAATTGAGTTATCTACCATCATACCAATACCAAGTACAAGTCCTGAAAGAGAGATAATATTTAATGTTGTACCAAAGAAATACATCAAAGTAAATGTTACAATTATAGACATAGGAATTGATATTGCTATTATAAGTACAGTTCTAACATTCCATAAATATATCATAAGAATAATAACAGCAAATAAACCTCCCTGCCAAGCAGTATCAAGTACACCTTTTATAGCATTATTAACGTTATCAGCACTGTTGAATAATACTTCATATTTTATGTCGCCAGGTAAGTTCAAACTGTCTAATCTTTTTTTAATAGCATCAGAAACGGCAACTGTATTAGCACCAGATTCTTTGTTTATAGAAACGTTAACAGCAGGAGTACCATTAACTTTTATAACATCTCCGTCTTCATCATAGCCCTCATAAACAGTAGCTAATTCTCTAAGTCTTATAGGAGTGTTATTATCTTTTAATGCCACTACAACGTTACCAATATCATCAACAGTTTTAAACTCACCAGTAGTTCTTAAAGTATATTTATAAACACCCTCATAAGTTTCACCGCCTGAAATGTTTTGGTTTTCCATAGCTAAAGTACTTACTATAGAGTTAATATCAAGACCATAAGCCTGAAGTCTGTTCATATCAACATCAACTTTAATTTGGCTTTTTAGTCCTCCTCTAATCTCAGCCATAGCAACACCGCCAACCTGCTCTATAGAAGTAAGTATCTGATTATCAACTAAATTGTATAATGCAGATAGGTTGTCAGTACCGTAGAAAGATATTTCCATAACAGGAATATTATCAGTAGAAAATTTATAAACAGCAGGGCTTTCAGCATCATCAGGCAAAGATTTTCTTATTCTGTCTATTGCCTCTCTTATATCCGCAGTAGCAGATGCCAAGTCGCTTCCCCAGTTAAACTCTATAAATACATTAGAATCTTCTTCCTCTGAAGATGAACTTACTTCTTTAATATTATTTACAGAAGAAACTGCAGATTCTATAAGTCTTGAAACAGATTTTTCTACTTCTTCCGGACCAGCATTATCATAAGTAGTTCTAATACTAATAAAAGGCAACTCCATATCCGGCAAAAAGTCTACAGGAAGCCTAGATAAACTTACAATACCAAGTATAACGACTGCCACTATTCCCATAAAAACGGAAACAGGTCTTTTTACTATTAATTCAATAAAACTTCTCATATATAAACCTCTCTAAAATACAAATAATAACTTTTATTTACCAACTGAGTAAATATCACTATTATTTGTTTGCTCAGTGTTTTTAACTACATCTTCATTATCGGCTGTATCTTTTTCTACTGTGTTTTTTATAACATTATTATTAGTGTTTTGAATAGCTGTGTTAGTTTGTGGTTTTACAGCTGTGTTTTGCTGAGTAGTTTTAGCAGCATTCGTATTATTTGCTAATAATGATGATGTTTTTGGTTTTGTTTGATTTGTAGTAGTTTGTTTTACAGTATTATTTTGTTTTGCTTGATTTACTTGAGTTGTTTGTTGTTTTATAGTATTGTTAGTGTTATTTACTATTTCATTTGTATTAACATTTTGCGGTGTAATATATTCTAATATTGTAGGGTCATTTTCTATTCTATTTACTAAAGAACCATCTTTTAAAAACTCTCTTCCAAACATTACAACTTCTTCACCATCTTCTAAACCGCCGCTTAAAGCAACTTTGTCTTTGGATCTAAATAATATATCAATTTCTCTTATATATGCTCTATATTGTTTATTAGTATTAGCTGCAGTTACATTTCCTTCTAAAGGAGGATTTTGAGAATTATCTTCTTTTACAACATAAATATAGTTTTTTCCTAAATCATCAGAGAATGTAGCACTATTTGGTATTACAAAAATATTATTAGCAGAGTTTAACAAAATTGATACATCAGAAAACATACCAGGTAAAAATAATCTGTCTTTATTGTCAATTAAAGCTTTTACCATTAATGTACGAGTTGAAGGATTAACAGCATAATCTTTTTTTGTGATTGTAGCTTCTACTTCTTTATTTGGAGAAGAAGGAATTCTAATTAGTACTTTTTGACCTAGTTCCACACCTGTAATAGAACGTTCTGGAACTTGTATTTCTACTTCTAATTTACTAATATCAGCAACATTAGCTATTGGTGTAGCAGCCGCTATAGAAGCACCAACTGCCATATATGTAGTAGTTACATAACCAGAAATAGGTGTTCTTGCCGGAGCATAAGCATAATTAGCACCAATTACAAATCTGTCTATTAATGCTATAGTATCTCCTTTGTTTACAAAACTTCCTTCATATTTTAGTATATTTGCGATTTTACCAGGTACATCTGATGATATCTCTACTTCTTTTATTGCTTTAATCTCAGCAGAAAGTTCTAAGTATTCTTCTAAAGACTGTCTTACTGGTGCGGCAACAAGTACACTTATAGGGTTTTCTTTTTTCTTAAGATCAACTTGTTTTTTACAAGAAATGGAAAATGTGCCTATTATTAAAATTGTAGAAAGTATTAAAATAATTTTTCTATATAGTATCATAGTTGTTTTCTCCTCAAGCTCCTAAAAGCTTTAATACTTGTAATGTACTTGAAAAATATTCATATATAGCTTGTAAATATGCAAGCTGTGCATTTAAGTATGTAAGTTCTGCATCACTTAGTTCTAATGTGGATATTGTACCGCCTCTATACTGTCTTTGTGCCATTTGTAAGGCATATGCAGCTGTTCTGGCATTTTCTGCTTGCGATTGTAATGTTAATTCTTGGGATTTTGCTGTAGAGATTAGGTTTCTGCTGTTTATCTCTATATTATCTCTTAATTGCTCATAACTTATTTCCATTTGTTCAATACTTAATTTAATCTCTTCTGCCGCTTTTGCTGTAGATGAGAATGGAAGTAATGAGTCAAGAGCATAATTTAGTGAAAATCCAACTCCCCAACTAAACTCTCCGCTTCTATCTTTATAAAACTCTTTATTATTATCTAATTTTAATTTATCTATTGTAGTAATTCCAACATTAGCATTTGCTGAAAAAGTTGGCCATAAATAACTTCTTGCTACTTTTCTATTATATTCTAGCATTTCTATATTATTAGCCATATTATTTAGTTCTATATTATTAGCCATTATCAAATCTAATATTACATTTATATCTAAATCTGGTAATGCTATCTTTGTAGCATCTAATATATTACCTATTAATTCCACATCATCAGATACATTCGTTAAACCTATTTGTCTTATAAATGTTAATTT
>NZ_SRZM01000263.1 GCF_019402445.1 Brachyspira pilosicoli | reverse complement strand
GACTTCGTCAAAGAACCAAAAAGTGCAAGTGCTTTAGCTTTGTATGTTTGGAATATGTATAAAGTGTAAGATAATGTCTATGTTTTAGCTAAAAAATATTAATAAAAAATAATATAAATACATTCCAATATAAAATTTATTTAAAACTTTTTTATAACCTTATTCGTCTAAAATTATACAACAATATGTATACATACTATATAAGAAGGAGTGCGAATGAGGAGTTTTATAGAGTTAGTAGTAAAAAGACCTGTAGCTGTTTTTATGTGTATAATAGCAGTGTTAATATTAGGTTTTGTAAGTTTAACAAAATTAGCAGTAGATTTCTTACCTAATATGGAGCTTCCCTATATTACAGTAAGAACAGAGTACGAGAATGCAGGACCTGAAGAGGTAGAAAAATCAGTAACTAAAGTAGTTGAAAATGCAGTTGCTACGGTTAGCGGCATTAATTCAATAACTTCTACTTCAGAAGAAGGTCAGTCAAGCGTATTTATAGAGTTTAATTGGGGTACAGATTTAGCCGTTGCAACTGCTGATATAAGAGAGGCAATAGATAGAATAAAAAACTCTCTTCCAGATGATGCTGAAAGCCCTACAGTATTTAAATTTTCTACAGATATGATGCCTGTAATGGAGATAGCATTTTTTGGCACTGATAATTTAGGGGCATTATATACTTTAATAGACAATCAAGTATTAAACAAAATAGAGCAAGCATCAGGAGTTGCAAGAGCAGAAATTAGAGGCGGACTTAAAACAGAAATGAAAGTAGATTTAGTGTTAAACCGTCTTCATGCTTATGGTTTGGATATTAACAGCATAGTTTCTCTTTTGTCATCAGAAAATCAAAACCTATCAGGAGGAGATACATACGAAGGAGTTTATAAATATACTATAAGAACTATGGGAGAGTTTACAACTGTAGAAGATATTGAAAATACTGTGGTTGTATTAAAAACTAATGACACGCCTATAAAATTAAAAGACATAGGAAGAGTTTATCAAGGATATAGCGATGATTCTGAGATAGTAAAAATAAATGGAATGCCTGCAATATCAGTTTCTGTTAATAAAGAATCTGGAGGAAACTCTGTTAATGTATCAAAATCCGTAAAAAAACAATTAGAGAATTTGAATCTTCCAGAAGGCATAAAATATGAAATATTATTCAACAGTGCTGACAATGTAAACGAATCTATAAACGGGGTATTAGAAACAGCTTGGCAGGGAGGTTTGTTTGCTGTTATAATACTTATGTTTTATTTGTGGAATATAAAAACTGTTTCTATAATAGCAATATCAATACCCACATCAATAATCATTACATTTACATTAATGTATTTTATGGGAATTACTTTAAATATTATTTCATTGTCTGGACTTGTACTTGGAATTGGTATGATGGTAGATAACTCTATTGTAGTGCTTGAAAATATATTTTATTATCGAAACAGCGGATACGGTAAATATTCTTCTGCCATAAACGGAACTTCCACTGTGGCATTAGCAATATCAGCCTCCACTCTCACAACAATAGCAGTATTTCTGCCTTTTCTTTTTGTTGAAGGACAGACTGGGCAGCTTTTCAAAGATTTATGTATTACTGTAACAGTTTCAATGATAGGCTCTTTATTTGTTGCTCTTACGGTTGTTCCTATGCTTGGAGCTAGACTTGTAACGAATAAAAAAACTAAATTTTTAATACCTATAGAAAATTTTGTTAATAAACAATTTCATGACAGAGTTAATAATATATATTCCTTTATGCTTAACTTTTCCATAAAAAATAAAAAGAAAGTTTTGATTTCTTCTTTAAGCGTGATACTTGCTGTAATAGTATTAGGCTTAACATTTATTGGAAAGGAAGGTTTCCCAACTTCAGATGAAGGACAATTTAAGATAGATGTAAAAATGCCAGTAGGTACAAAGTCAGCACAAACTCAGTCTTTTGTAAATAGAATGGAAGTAGATATACAAGAAGTAATAGGTAAAGATTTTGACAGAATGCAGTCAAGAGTAAAATCTGGTTCAGAAGAGAACTCTGCTGAAATAAGAGTGCAGTTAAGAGATAAAAGCGAAGGCAGAGAAAAGTCAGTTGATGAATATATAGAGCTTACAAGAAATGTATTAGCATCTTATCCTGCTCAAATAAATATAGCATCAATAAATACTTCAGGTATAGGCAGCGGAGGCAGAAATGGTGGCACAGGCGGACAAGAAATTGAAATAGAGCTTGTAGGCGATGATTTGGATAAAGCCACAGAAATAGCAAACAATATAATAAATGCAATATCTGATGTAGAAGGAATAAGAGAGCCAAGACTTACAAGAGATGATTCAAACCCAGAATTGAAAGTATATGTTAATAGAGAGATAGCGGCAAAAATGGGTGTCAATGTAAATACAATAGCAAATATCATTAAAACAAGCTTCGCAGGTACAGCAGCAACAACTATGACACCGAACAATTCTGATGTTACAGATATAGATGTTAATGTTCAGCTTGGAGAACCTGATAGGCTTAATATAGATGATATATCAAGATTAATGATACCTACAACAGCAGGAATAGTGCCTATATCCTCAATAGCAACTATAGAGAAAAGTTACGGACCTACAGAGATAGATAGAAAAGACAGCACAAGAATAACAAGCATAAAAGCTTCAGCCTACAACAGAGCATTAAGCGATGTAATGCTTGATGTTCAAGAAAGAATAAAAAATGAAGTATTTATACCTTCAGGATTTAGTATTAATTATGCTGGAGATTTTGAAGATATGAATGAAGCATTTTTACAGTTGATTCAAGCTTTGATATTAGCATTAGTTTTAGTTTATGCAATAATGGCAAGTCAATTTGAATCGCTTATTGCCCCTTTTGTTATAGCATTAGCAATTCCATTTGGTTTTGCTGGTTCTTTGATAGCATTATTTATAAGCGGACAAACTTTGAGCGTGTATAGCGGTATAGGTTTTATAGTGCTTATTGGTATTGTAGTAAATAATGGAATTGTGCTTATAGACTATATGAATCAGCTTATGCATGAGAAA
>NZ_SRZM01000262.1 GCF_019402445.1 Brachyspira pilosicoli | reverse complement strand
CACTACACTACACTACACTACACTACACTAATTCTATAACCCAAAACACATCATCATTAAATTTTTTTGACAATTATCTTATTTTTTTCATAAAGATTTACAAACTTTCATTGCACACGCAAAATGCAGTATTACTGAAAAGTATGCTGCATTTTGCATTTTTAAAATCCATTCTATTAGCGAATATTATTATAACAATAATATTTAAATAAAGTAAAAAAATCAAGGAGAAAAGAAAATGAAAAAAACTTTATTAGCTCTAATGCTTGTATCATCATTATTCGTTATAAGCTGCGGAGCAGACGCAACAAAACCAACAGACGCTTACAAAAGCCAAAAAACAGAAATAGCTTCAGGAACAAAAGAAGTTTATAATCTTACCCTTAGTGCTAGTGCTGCTATAGATGTTTCAAGCTTTGCATTACCAGGCGAGAAAGTAACAGAAATAGTTGAAGCAACAGTTGATGGTACTGTAGTAAAAACACCTGCTTCTGCAAAAAACCCAGACGGCGGCATATATCAATTTACTGTTACAGGCACTACTGTTACTAGCGTTATATATAAATATACTAAAAGTGCAATAGCACCTATAAAAGAAGCTACAACTACTGCAACAGCTACTGCTGGTGGTAGTAGTGAAAGCACTGCAACTGTAACTGATCCTACATTCTCATTCTTATTTGAAATAGTATCTGTAACTTATCAAGGAACAGATATAACTGCTAATATTAAAAGCATTAGTGGAAATACAATAACATTTTATGACTATAACCAAACTTTAAATGGTCAAATAACAATAAAATATCAATATATGGACGTATATCAAATTTCAGAAAAACCAACTAAAGAAAGCACTATTGAAGCTACTGATATAATAACATTAACTCAAAATGATGCTGGTAAAACTTATGTATGTAAAAATGTAACTACAGGTACATATTACTATGGAATAGTACCTGCTACTGGAATAATAACATCATTAGGTACACAAAATAATAGTTATCAATTATGGCTTTATTAATATAAAAACGGAGATTGAAAAATGAAAAAATTAATATTAATTCTTACTGCTTTATGCATAACTTTTGCATATTCTTTCGCACAAATTCCTACTGCTAATATGAATACTTTTATAGATAACTTAGATAGTTCTGCTGTAAAAAGAGCTACTGCAGGCGAGTTTTCTACAGACAGCGATAAATTAAACGCTAAAGATGTATTCGACTTAAATAGAACAATATTCTCAGCTGGTTATGTACCTGGTTTTAACTCCAGTGATTCTACTGCTGTACAAGCATTCTTTGGTGTACCTATATTAAACAATGCTATGTATTTTGGTGTTGCTGGTGTTTATTCTATGAATGAAACAAGAGTTGACTATAACCCATATAGTGCTAATGCATCTCAAAATGGAATTACTCTTGGTAAAGAAGTTACTACAGGCTCTACTTTTGCTATTAGACCAGTATTCAAAATCAATGATATGGTATCTATTCATTATTTAATAGCAAGAGGAAACAGCAAACAAGTAAATGAAGGATATACAAGTTTTATTGATGATAAAAACTTATCAGTTATTACAAACACTACAGGCAACTCTCAATGGGTACATGAAGTAGCAGTAGGTTTAGTATTTGGTGAAATGAAATTAAAAATACCTGTAAGATTAACTATAAACGATGCTGGAAACTCTTATTCAAAACAGTATAGTTTAACAAAAACAGATGTTGCTAATCAATATTCTGAAGAAACACAAACAGGCTATACAAATACAGGCAATAATACTATGAATCTTTCTATAGCTCCAGAGTTTTCTATGCCTTTAGTTGCTGGTCCTATGACTGGATTAAACTTTGGTCTTACTTTAGGTTTTGATATATATGGTATGGGTCAAAAATTTGATGGTTACAATACAATAAAAAATACTCCTGCAAATGGTGGTACTGCTACAGAAACAAAAACCAGCATAGCTACAAACCAAGAAGGCGTATTTAATATGAATGCTGATATTAATGCTTATCCTACTTTGGAATGGAGCTTAGCTGATAACAGAGTAAGATTAATAATGGAACCAAAAGTTGGTTTAGCTATTAATGTTACAAATGCTGGTAATGTAAAAGTTGTAGAAAAAACAGAAATTACAGATCAAACTACATTAGAAACTACTACTACTTCTGGAGCAAAAAGTTCATTAGTACAAATTATTCCTTATATTGAGCTTCCTATTGGTACTGCTTTCAAACCTGTTGATTGGTTTGAGTTTAGAGCTGGTGTTAGCTACAGATTAGGTTTCGCTATGACTACTGGTTCATATGAAGCATTAACTGGCGGAAAATATAAAACTTTCGGATATGATAGTAATAATGGCTTTGAATCTAGAATGAACTTATATACTGGTATGGGCTTCATAGTTGGAGAAGATTTCTTTATTGACTTATTCTTGGCTGCTCGTGCAGGTACTGCTGGTACTACTACTCCATCACCAAGTTTATTGGGTATAGATTCTTGGGGTGCTCAGCTTTCTTATAGACTATAAGACATTATCTTTTTTCAATTTTTCTACTAAATAAATGTATTAATGGGATAGGTTTTTTAAAACTTATCCCTAATTTTTTTAACAAATATGCAATTTTTTCTAATATATTATATAATATATATATACTAATTTTTAGTTTTGTAAATGAAGTTAATAAAGTTTTTAATTGTTATATATTTAATTATTACGTCAATAGCATATGCCCAAACCAATATACAGCCAGGGCTTTATATTAGAGGTGATTTAGATGGATATTTCTTTCCATATTTAGACGGAGGTGGAGAATTATCCCTATATTATAGATTTATTACAGATGTTTTTCCTGGTTATATATGGGAAGGAGTTAGAACTGATATTGGCATAAGTGACCATTTAGATGCTGAGAGAAATAAACTTAAAATATATGTAGACTCTTCTATTTCTAAATATTTTAATATAAATGTAAGTGCTTCTTTAGTAAACTACTATACTGCAGGGAAAAGGGGATTTGTTAACTTTGATGCTCCAAATATTGCAGTTGACACTAATGCTATAAATAAAGCATTAAAAACAGATAATGTATCCTTTGAAGCAGAGGCAACACCCACTTTTATACTTCCTTTGTTTAATACTTTATTTGACGGTACAGGTTTAATAATACAAGCAGGTCTAACATTTAAATATGCATATGTTAATAATGGAAAATACTATTTAGATTATGAACTCCTTCTTGTAAGGGATCAAAATGATATATCTTATAAGCTTGACAGTATGATATTATTTGATTTATATCCTCTATCAGTAGGCATAAATTACATGTTGGCTTATATGAATAATACAAAACAGCTTTGGCATTCTATAGGGGCATATGCTCATTTTGAATATGAGTTTTTAAGCAGATTCTATACTGAAGTTAACTTAAAAATAGGTCAATATATATCCCACCCTTCATATACAGGGAAGCTTTATTTTAATATGGATGCAGCATTAGTATTCAAAATTATTTAATTTTTATCTTATTTGCCTTATAAGCTTACAAATAAGTTCAGCCTCACTTTTTTGTAATGTTGGATATATTGGGAAAGATATACTCTTTAAGTATGCATTTTCAGTATTAGGAAAATCCTCATTAGGCAAGTTTAAATATTGATGCAAAGGCTTAAATACTGGTCTAGCCACTTCAACATTATGACGTTCAAACATCTTTATTACATCATAAATATTCATAGACCCATTAAGCATACAAACATATCTATAATAAGAAGGACTTTCACTGTCATGTGTAGATAACTTTATCAAATTGCTTTCTAATATAGCACTATCATAAAAAGAAGCAATATCAGCCCTCACCTCTACCATTCTCTCAAGATGTTTAAGCTCTTCCATGCCTATAGAAGCCTGCAAATCTGTAGCACAATAATTAAATCTCTGAATAAAATTATCTTTTTTATCATAATTTATAATATCTCTTATAGCGTCCATTCCCTTTTTTTTGGTAAGTATCATTCCGCCCGCACCGCCAGAAGTAATCATTCTAGTAGCAGACAATGAAAAATAAGCATAATCTCCAAAGCTTCCAAGTAAAGTATCTCTATATTTGCCTCCCAAACTATGTGAAGCATCTTCTATCACAGGAACTTTAATATCAGCAAGCTCATCAATTAAAGCACAATTACCAAACATATGTGAAACAATAATAGCCTTAGTCTTTTCATTAATAGCCTCTATAACATTATCCATAGAAATTTGAAAGCTATCTTCATCTATATCTATTAATACAGGAATAGCCTTGAGATTTGTAACAACCTGAAGAGGAGAGCTATTTAAAAATGATGACATAATCACCTCATCACCTTCCCCAACATTTAAATGCCTCAATATTAATTCTAAAGCACTAGTACCGCTATTAACAAATATAGCAGAAAAACTCTTACCGAAATAACTAGCAAAAGTTCTCTCGAATTCATATATAATATCTCCAGTAGCAAGATTATCACTAATCATTACCCTTAAAGCAGATTCTAAATCTTTTTTTCTTATGGTAGGTCTAGAATGGCGTATCAATTTTTGTTCCTCATATATTTTTTATTATTTATTATAATATATTAATTACAATAATTTTCAATATAGAATATACTATAAATATGCAAATTGTTATTTCTAAGGTTGTAAATATTAAAAATTATTATATAATAGAGCTTTATATACAATAAGTATGTGAGGGGATATATTAATTATGGGAAAACCTATAACTAAAGAAGGATATGACAAAGTAAAAGAAAAGCTATCAGAATTAAAAGCAGAATTTGATACTTTACCTGCTATAATAGCTGAAGCAAGAGAAAAAGGAGACTTGAAAGAAAATGCAGAATATCATGCTGCAAGAGAAAAACAAGGACTTCTTCAAGCACAAATCTCTAAATTAGAAAGCGATTTGGCAGTATGCGAAATAGTAGACCCATCAAAAATGAATAAAGATATTGTAACTTTTGGAAAGAGAGTAAAAGTTAAAGATAAAAACTCTAATGCAGTTTCTGAGTATAGAATCGTAGGAGAACTAGAAGCTGATATGTCTAAAAATGAGATTACTATAGTTACACCTATTGCTAGAGGTCTTCTTACAAAAAAGGTTGGAGATGTTGTTACTATAAAAGTGCCTGCTGGTGATAAGGTATTAGAAATATTAGAAATTAGTCTATAATAAATAATTTTTGAATATTTTAATAAAGGCTTGAATATAAATATTATTTTATAC
>NZ_SRZM01000261.1 GCF_019402445.1 Brachyspira pilosicoli | reverse complement strand
TTATAATAAGAGTAAGAGATTCAGTAGAAAAAATTACAAATAGTGCTCATGAGCTTTCACAGGGTAGCAACGATTTATCACATAGAACAGAATCTCAAGCAGCAAGTCTAGAAGAAACAGCGAGCTCTATGGAAGAGATGGCTTCTACTATCAAATCTTCTACAGACCAATCGGTACAAGGTAATAGAATGATGGTTGAATCTAGACAGTCTATAGAAAGTGCTGGAGATATTATACTTGAAACTACAAGAAATATAGAAGAAGTTTATGAGGCTAGTACTAAAATTAAAGATATTACAAACATCATTGAAAATATAGCCTTCCAAACTAATATACTTGCTTTGAATGCTGCAGTAGAAGCTGCACGTGCAGGAGACCAAGGTAAAGGTTTTGCGGTTGTTGCTTCTGAAGTAAGAAACTTAGCTCAAACTACTCAGTCTTCTGTAAAAGATATTACAAACTTAGTAGACAATGCTTATGACAAAATTAATAAAGCTACAGACTCTGCTAGAACTTCTCAGGAAATATTTAATGACCTTAGAGTAAAAATAGATGAAACAGCTAGAATAATGCAAGATATTAGCTCTACTGCTGTAGAACAACAAACTGGAGTTGACCAAGTTAATAGAGCTGTTGCTGATATGGATAGCGTTACTCAGCAGAATGCTGCTTTGGTAGAAGAATCATATGCAGCTACTATGTCTTTATCTAATCAGGCACAAGAACTTTATGAGGCTATGAAATTCTTTAAAATAGATAAAGATGATGAAATTGATGAATAATTATAAATAGTACAATATCAGTAATAGATGCTTCATAAAGCATTTATTACTGTAAAAATAAAAAATATTTATTTTTAATAATAGGTGCTTTTATGGAAGTTATTTATCTTTATGCTTTAATTATTTTAGGTGTATTATTTGCCACATTAGTGCTTCTAAAAACATTAATACTTAATAAAGATAAAGTAAAAAAACCAAAAGCATTAAAAAAACGCATAGAAGAATTAAACAAAAGACTTAAAAAAAACCAATATGACTATGATGCTATAAATCAACTTGCAAATATAGAAGAAGAATTTGGAAGCAAAGAAAAAGCATTAAATCAATATAAAATTTTATTAGATGCCAATTTCTTTTCAGATAAAGAAAAAATAGAAATATATAAAAAATTAGAAATTATTTCTGAAGAATTAGGAGATTTGCAGCAAGCATTTAAATATACTTTAATCATAAATAAAGAAGAACCAGAAAACAAATATTATTATATAAAAATAGCACATACTCTAGTAGAAGAAGGATATTTTAAATTAGCATATGAATATTATCATAGAGCATTAGTCTTAAAAGCAGAATTCTCAATAGATGATTTTAAATATGCTGCATTTTCTTCTTTTCAGCTAAAAGATTATAAAAGAACTATTATTTATCTAGAGAAATTATATAAAAAAATGTGTAAGGATATAAATCAATATAAAACGGATATTGCAAAATTAATGCAATCTTTAGTTTCAATATATATACTTTCTGATGAAATTAATATCGCTAAATCATTTATAGAGGAAGCTTTTATATATAAAGCTATAGATAGTGATAATAGAC
>NZ_SRZM01000260.1 GCF_019402445.1 Brachyspira pilosicoli | reverse complement strand
CTTTAAAATGATAGAAAAACCAAGAAGTGAATTTGTAGCTTCAAGATATTCTAACTCAAAAATATTAAAAGCATATTTAGATAAAAACATCTACTTACTTATGAATAGTGAAGATGTTATATCAATAATGAAAGCTGCTATTTTTGGTGATAATGTAGAAAATATAAATTATTTAGTAAGAGAGCTTGGTATAGATGTAGATACTAAAGATACAAACACAATGCTTCATTATGCTTCTGGTGTTGGAGCTATAGAATCTATTAAGACGCTTATTGCTCTTGGTGTTAATGTAGATAATACTAATTCATATTTTCAAACGAGTTTGCATTATATTTTAGAAATTAATGCAAATAAAAAAACAGAAAGCGTAAAAATACTTTTAGACAACAATGCCAATATTAATTTACAAGAAACAAATGGAAACACACCTTTGCATTTAGCAATAATAAATGCAAGAAAATCACAAGAATACAGCAAAGTAATAGATATGCTCTTAGAAAAAAATGCTAATGTTAATATCACAAATAACAAAAATGAAACAGCATTAAATATAGCAGTAAAAAATAATGATTATAATAATTCCATAAAACTTATAAATAAAGGCTCTGATGTAAATCATATAGATAAATATTATAGCCCTCTTCATACGGCAATAAAAAACAATAATACAGAACTAGTAAAAGCTCTAATAGATAATGGTGCTAATATAAGTTTGAGAGATAAAGAAAAAAATTATAGCCCATTAAATATGGCAATAGAAGTTGGAAACTTTGATATATGCAAACTTCTTGTAAGAAATGGTGCTGCAGTGGATAATGTTTCAATAGAATTAGCAAAAAAATCTAAAAATGAAAATATTAGAAACTTCTTTGAAAGCAGCCGTATGAATTAATTAATAAATTTAGCTATATCAGATAAAGCAACATCTCTCTCTTCGCTAGTATCCATATTTTTTAGCTTAAACTTATTGTTTTTTAATTCTTCTTCACCTACTATCAAAGCATATTTAGCATTTCTTTTATTAGCAGATTTAAACTGATTTTTAATAGATTTTATATTATAATCAAAATCACAGGAAATATTTTTAGCTCTAAGAATCTGCATAATATTTAATACTTCATTTTGAGTCTCTTTAAAAGCTATAACAAAAACATCTAATCTGTCATTAATGATATTGTTATTGTTTTCAAGTACTATAAGAAGTCTCTCAAGCCCCATAGCACTTCCAACAGCAGGAACATCTTTATTAGAATTAAAAAGCCCTATCAAATTGTCGTATCTTCCGCCTCCAAGTATGGCACTCTGTGAACCTAAAGCATTAGTTTGAACTTCAAAAGCAGTTTTTGTATAATAATCAAGCCCGCGTACAAGCATATTGTCTATAGTAAAGTTCTGATTAATTTTAGTAAGCTCATTACATAGAGAATCAAAATGCTCCTTACATTCATCACATACATAATCATAAAACTTTGGTATATCTTTTAATATTTCTTTGCACTTTTCATTTTTACAATCTAATATTCTTAAAATATTATTTTCGTATCTATTTTGACAAGTTTCACAAAGCTCAGTTTTTCTCTCTCCAATAGCTTCTCTAAGTGCCTTATTATAATTAGGCTTACAATTACTGCATCCAACAGTATTAATTAATAAATTAACATTATCTATGCCGAACTCTTTTAATATGTTGATATTTAAAGCTATAACTTCAGCATCTATTATAGGAGAAGTTCCTCCGATACATTCTATACCAAATTGATTAAACTCTCTATATCTGCCCTTTTGAGGTCTCTCAGCCCTATACATAGTGCCCAAATAAAAGAGCTTATTAATAGCATATTCATTTTGCAAAGAATTCTCAACATAAGCACGAGCAACTGAAGCAGTACCCTCAGGTCTTAAAGTAAGAGAACGTCCTCCCCTATCTTCAAAAGTAAACATCTCCTTTCCAACTATATCAGTACCCTCTCCAATACCTCTAGTAAAAAGGTCAGTATACTCAAATAAAGGTGTTCTTATTCTTTTGTAGCCGTATAATCTTACTATCTCTTTTATTTTATTTTCTATAAATTCTAACCTCTCGGAAGAATCATAAAAAAAGTCGTTTGTACCTCTAGGTTTTTTTATATTAAGCATCATATCTCCAATTTATTAATTATTTAAATAATGCCTAATATATCTATTGATTATTCATATTATTAACTAATTTACCCTCTTTTACTTCTATATAGAGCAAATTATAATAACCCTTAGTTACTTTTACTTTATTATTATACATTTTATTAGCTACATAAATCTGTACATCATATTCACCTTCAGGCAAATCTATTGTGAAATTATTATTATAAATATTATATTCTTTTCCTGCAATATTTATTCTAATATTATCATAAGTATTAACTTTATCTACAAGTACATTTAAAGTATATGTTTCTACATTAGAGAAAGTTTCTATAGTATTATTAGTCATCATATCATTAGTAACCATCTCGTTAGTAATAAAGTCATTTGTAATAATATCATTAGTATTTATCATCTCATTTGTAACTACAGTATTTGTAAATATATCATCTGTAATAATATCATTAGTTACAGTTTCATTTGTTTCAATATAGAACTTTTCAGTAAATATTTTCTCTAAAACTTCTCTCTCTTCTATAAGTCTTCTTCTATTATCGCCTGGGTCTGGTACTCTGCTTGCAGGAGGATATTCTTCAAAAGAAGGAGAAACCTGTACACCATATGTAGGTAAAACTTTATCTTCTGGTATAATAGGCACAGAATCACTAACTAAAGTATATATATTCATACCATTTTGTGTCCATTGATAAGTATTAGGTTTTACATCTTTAGGAGCAGGTATTTTAGCTAGCATTTCTGGAATACTTTTATAAGTAGCTGTAGCATAATCATATATTATAGCCACAGGATAAACTTGAGTTTCTTGAAGTGAAACTAATCTATTATAATAAGTATTGTATGTTTCTTTATCAAGATAATTTAAATATAATGCCCAATATACTGAAGTAGGATAATCAGGGTCAAATGGGCTAGTATTTGCTATATAATAATTAAATATTCTAGCAGGCAATTCTTTATCTCCTGGTATAGTAGCAAGAAGACCTCCTAAATATAACATAGCTCTATTGTTAAAATAAAATACATTATCATTAGGTATTTCTAAAGCCTGTCTAAAATCACTTGCAGCTCTATTAGCATCATCTATAGTACCTTTATATCTAGCATATTTATGATATCTACTTATACCTCTATAGAAAGCGAATATACGTTTATCCACACCATAAGCATCAGAATATCCATTTTCTTCAAACCATTGTATAGCCTTTTTAGGTACATCTCTTTGAAGTCTTTCCATATATTCTGGGAAAGTATAGTTATTTTGAGCCATTAAAGGTGATAAGATAGATATCATTAAAATTATAGAAATTATCTTTTTCATTATTTTATTTCCTCAATAGTTACATATATTATTATTCATTATCGTCATAAAAAACATAAAAATAATAGCATATGCAAAAAACTAGAATTATAATATAAATTTACATTATTATAGATATTTTGCAAGTACAAATTATAATTACCTCAATAGTTTATATATAAATACCGAAACTAATAAATAAATTTTTATTTTGTAGGATTTATGAAAAAACAAATATTATTTCTCACAATATTATTATCAATTATCTTATCATGTCAAAGTATAGAATATAAAGATGATGAAATTATTAATAAAATGCTTTTAGAAAACATAGATGAAGACAGAAGCCAAAACCCTATGTATAGAGAGTTTAGAGCAGCTTGGTTTTCAACAGTTGCTAATATTGACTGGCCTCTTATGGGAGGAAACGAATCAAAACAAAAGGCTTTAATAATAAAATATTTAGATACTCTTTATAACAATAATTTTAATGCAGTGTTTGTGCAAGTTAAGCCTGATGCTGGTGTAATATTTAAATCAAAAATCAACCCTACTACCAGATATTTTTTTGGTATTAATCCTGAAGATGAAAGAGATGATTATCCATTTAAAACAGATATGCTTGAGTTTATAATAAATGAAGCTCATAAAAGAAATATAGAAGTTCATGCATGGTTTAACCCATACAGAATATCATTAAAATACGATACTAATAAAAGCTATGAAGAACAATTCTCCAAAAAAAACTTTATTCACACATATGTTTCAAACGGACTTAAGCCTGTTCATTGGTATGATAATAGACTATATTTAGACCCAGGTGAACCTATAAGTTCAAAATATGTAATGGATTCTATTATAGAAGTGGTTGAAAACTATGATATAGACGGCATTCATTTTGATGATTATTTTTATCAAAACTCATTAAACGGCAAAACATATAGAGATTGGCCTGACAGTGTAAGCTCTTCAAAATATGCAAGCAATTTAGGTTATGACCCTAACGACACTTCTTATGATGATTATGGAGTTGATGGTTTATATGCTTGGAGAAGAAACAATATTAATAATTTAGTTAGCAGCATATATAAAGAAATAAAATCAAGAAAACCTTATGTAAAATGGACTATATCTCCTGCTGGAGTTTGGAGGAATAAAGAGCCTTTAAGCGAATATAAGGGCGATATTAATGGAAGCGACAGTAAATCATATAATCCAAACTTCGATGCTTTACATGCTGATGTTTTACTTTGGATGCTAAATGGAGAGCAAACTACAACACTTAGTAATGCCACAGAAAAAGACGGATTAAACAAGATGTATATTGATGCTATTATTCCGCAAATTTATTGGAGTTCTTCACATAGAACAGTGCCTTTCGATAAAATGGTTGATTGGTGGATAGGTGAAGCAAGCAAATCTACAAATAAAAATATTGCTGACATATATATAGGGCATGCTTTATATAAAATGGGAAGAGAAGATAAATATGAACCTTGGAAAGATGTATGGGTAATGTCTAAGCAAGTTGATTATATAAGATATGTTGGCAAAGGTTATATAAAAGGCTCTTCATTTTTTACTATGCATAATATGTATTTAAATGATGTAGGTACTGGAGATTATGGATATAAAGCTATTGAAAATATTAAGAAAAATAATTATATATTCAAAGCCGTAGTTCCAACAATGAATACAATGAAAGATATTAATACTCCTCCGCTAAAATTAGAAAATCCAAGTTTAAAAAAATCTTTTGGTGTAAATGTAATTAGTTTTACAGACCCTAATGAATATAGGCTTGATAAATACTCTCATGTTTTAAATGGTACTTCTGTTTATTATGTGATATACAGAAAAAAAGAAAATAACGGCAAACTTGAAATTATAGATAAAATAAGAAGAGAAGATTTTAATACTAATTGTAAGATAGTTTATAGAGATGAAAAAGCAGATAAAAATATTAAATATATATATTATGTTACTGCATTAGATAGAATACATAATGAAAGCGAATATCTTGTAATACAATAAATATATCAAGTACTTTTATTAACTTCCGATATTAATTTACGATAATCAAAAATTATATACACATTTGGAGGAGAAACATATTTATGAAATTAAATAGATTTTTATTTCTAATATTAGTCTTATTTATAATTAACTCTATTTTTGCATTCGCTCAAATTAATAATATCAAAGTATATTTAACAGATGTAAAAGCTCCATATACAATTAACATAAAAGGTCCATACAAAGCATACAATTATAAATATGAAAGTGAAATAATATCAGGGCTAACAAATGAAACAGTAATGGTTGTAAAAAACAGATTGGGCTTAAAAGTTAATGATGTTGGAGTTTATAAAGAAGGAATAGTTTTTGAAACTAAAGACGGTTTTACATTAAACGGAAAAGAATATTATGGTTCATTAAAGTTCATACCTTATAATAACACTATGATAGTAATTAATGAACTAGATATTGAAGATTATGTTAAAGGAGTATTGCCTCATGAAATGTCTCCTTCTTGGCCTATGGAAGCATTAAAAGCACAAGCAGTTGCAGCACGTACTTATGCTATATTTCATATATTAAAAAACAATAATCAAAAACCATTCGATGTTGATAACACTACAAAATATCAAGTATATAACGGCAGAGAAAAAATTAATTGGAATACAGAACAGGCAGTAGACAGAACAAAATCAGAAATAGCTGTATATAATAACAAAGTAATAGCTACATATTTTAGTGCTTTATGCGGAGGATATACTGACAGTGCTAAAAATGTATTTGGTGCTAATGTGCCTTATTTAGAGGGAGTGGAATGTCCTTATTGTAATGCTCAAATAAAACCTTGGACTAATGCTTTAAGTTATAAAGAATTAAATAATGACTTTGCTCTAAAAGCTAATGAAAACTCCTCTATAAGTGTAAATAAAGACCCTAAATCTGGAAAGGCTTTAAATATAAAAATAGATGAAAAAGATATACCTTCAAGAGATTTCAGAAATAAATTATCTCCTGTAATAGTACCTTCTTTACAATTTAATATAGAAAAAGTTGATAATGGAATAATAATAACAGGTAAAGGAAGCGGACATGGTGTTGGTATGTGTCAGTGGGGAGCTTTTGGTATGGCTCAGGTAAAAAAAGACTATAAAGAAATTTTGAAATTCTACTACAAAGGAATAGAAATAGTTGATTACAATAAAGTAAATACAAAACTTGAACCAGATATATGGATTGAAAATTAATTCATTTTTTAATTGAAATATGAACGCTCTTTTATTAAAGGGCGTTTTTTTTTATTTATATACTTATTTTAAACATAAATCAATAAATATTTATATTGTTTCAATTTATGTTCTTATTTTTATTCAACTTTTTCCCG
>NZ_SRZM01000026.1 GCF_019402445.1 Brachyspira pilosicoli | reverse complement strand
GGTATACTTTTAAAGGCTTTAAATATACCTTATATAGTTTATAAAGATGCTAAGGAATTTGACGGAAAAAATATTGTAATAGATACTAATAATAAAGATATAATTTATTTGAATAATTAATAATATTATTATATACTTTTACTAAATTAAAAGATTTTATGTTTTTATATTAGTTCTTAAGTTGTGATTTGAAAATATAGGATTTTGTATTATGGAATACAGTACTATAATAATTATCGTAATAGTTGCTCTTGTTATACTTACACCAATATTAAAACGGGCTTTTAAAAATATTAGGCTAGATTCTAATAGTGATAATATACATATAGCTTGTTTGTATGGAGATTTAAAAAAAATTAAAGCTTTACTTAGGTCTGGTATAAATATTAATGCTAAGGACTTTAGTAATAAAACTCCTCTTATGTATGCTGCTGAAGACGGTGCCATTGAAACTGTAAATTTTCTTTTAGATAATGGGGCTAATTTAGATGATGTTGATGTTAAAAATGAATCTGCTTTAATAATAGCTTTGAAAAATTATAATATTCATGTAGCAAAAATATTAATAGAAAATGGTGCTAATTTGGGAATTAAGAATGAAGAAGATAAAGATGCACTACAATTAGCAAATGAAATTGATTCTAAAGAGATTATAGAACTTATTAAAAATAAATTAAATAATTAATTATTTTTATTACTTCTTGCTATATTTGTTGAACCGCATATAGGGCAGTTTGATACAGAATCATCTATTATATCATCTATATTAGTTAAATCATCATCTTCTACTATATTGATTTCTTTTTCATCTACAGCCCAAAAATTAGAACAATCTTTGCAGTAGAAATGTATTAAATATTCTCTATATGTTGGATAATTTCCTTCTATTTTTCTATATCCATCTATTATATTGTGTCCCATAATAAAATCTCCTAAAAAATCTTAAGCAGAGTCTAATATTTTTTATCAAAAAAGTCAATTATAATATTATAGTAATTATAACAGTTTATATAGGATAATAGTAAATATTTTTTATGTTGTTTTATTTATGATTGTTTATATTGCTATAGAAAATAATTAAGTTTTATAGTATAATTAATTTTGTAAGTTATATGTAATGGCGGTTTTCTATTTATGAAAAGAATATTGTTTATAATTTTGATAGTATTATCTGTTGTATTATTTTCTTGTAAAAAAGAATCTGAAGTTTCAGTTAATAATAATAAAGTTTATGTTAGCGACCCTAATAATATATATCATAAAGAATATACTAATGTTGTAAAAGTTAACGGAAAGTTTGTTGATACTAAGAGTGCTTATGCATTTGCTTATGAAGGCAGAGAAGAGGGTGAATATAGTGAAGAGTATGATATATTTGATGCTATAAGAAATCATAGTTTAAAAAGGGTTGCTGAATTAGTGGAGATGGATAGTCAATTAGTTAATGATACTATAAGCACAGATGAAAGCGAGTATAGTGAGTTTATGGATGATAGTTATAGTATTGATGGAGCTAGCCCTTTGATATTTGCTATATTTTATAGGGATTTAGGCATAGTTAAATATTTACTTGACAATGATGCTGATCCTTATATTAAAGATGAAGATGGTTGGAATGCTTTTTTATGGGCTTGTGGTACTGGAAGTGCTGAGGAAGTACAAATGTTAGTTCAAACTCATCCTGATTTAATTGATTCTAGAAATATTTATGATGCTAATGGGCTTCATATTGCTTCTTTAAATGATAATATAGAAGTTATTAAATATTTGGTTAATGATTTAGGTTTTGATATTAACAGCACCGATGAAGATGGAGATGGTGTTTTATATTATGCTAATGACAGTGAGACAATAGAGCTTTTAGAGAGTTTAGGTGCTGAAAATTAATTTTTATAAATAGGAGGGTTTTTATTATGGCTGTATTAGTTTGCGGAGGAGCTGGTTATATTGGTTCGCATGTGGTGCGTGAACTTTTAAAACAGAATATAGAAACTGTTGTAATAGATTCACTTGAGTATGGACATAAAGAGGCTATTAAAGATTGTAAGAATTTTTATCATGGAAACATTGGAGATAGTGCTTTACTTGATGAAATATTTGCTAAGCATAATATTGATTCTGTTATGCATTTATGTGCCTATATAGAAGTTGGTGAGAGTGTACAAAATCCTGCTAAATATTATCATAACAATGTGTCTAACTCTATAAATTTACTTAATGCTATGCTTAGAGCTAAAGTAAAGAACTTTATATTTTCTTCTACTGCTGCTGTTTATGGAGAGCCTGAATCTATTCCTCTAAAAGAAGATTGCAGAAAAGAGCCTACTAATCCTTATGGAGATAGTAAACTTGCATTAGAAAAGATACTTTCTTGGTATACAAAAGCTTATGATTTTAATTATGTGGCTTTGAGATATTTTAATGCTTCTGGTGCTCACCCTGACGGAGACATTGGAGAAGACCATAATCCAGAATCGCATTTAATACCTTTAATACTTCAAGTGCCTCTCGGAAAAAGAGAAAACATAAAAATATTTGGTGATGATTATCCTACACCAGACGGTACTTGTTTGAGAGATTATATACATGTATGCGATTTGGCTTTGGCACATATTGCTGCTATGAATTATCTTAAAAATGGTGGTAAGAGTGTTGCTTGTAACTTGGGTAATGGAAACGGATTTAGTGTAAAAGAGGTTATAGAGGTGGCTAGAAAAGTAACAGGTCATGCTATACCTGCAGAAGTTTGTCCGAGAAGGGCAGGGGATTCATCTGAACTTATTGCTAGCAGTGATAGGGCTAAAGAGGTTTTGGGCTGGACTCCTACTATAGACTCATTAGAGAAAATAGTTGAAACTGCTTGGAATTGGCATAAAAATCACCCTAATGGTTATAAGAAATAATGTTTATTAGTTCAAAAAATGCTATAGTTGAAGCTCTATCTAAAGACTTGGTTGATGTTATTTATATTAAATTTCCTATATCAAAAAGAGAAAAAGAAATAATTAAGCTTGCTGAGAGAAAGAAGGTTTTAATTAAAAATGTTGACAAAAGAGAGATGGAGAGCATTGTAGGAAAGGTTTATTCTATTGTTGCGAGTGTGAAAGAAAATGCTGAGATAGGTATTGATGTTTTTTTGGATAGGGCTTTAGAGAAAACTAATACGCCGCTCATATTTATACTTGATTCTATAACTGATGTTCATAATTTGGGTGCCATTATAAGGAATGCATATTTTTTTGATTTGGGCGGAATCATTATACCTAAAGACAATGCTGCTCCTATAAATGAAAAGGTTTATGAGATATCGGCTGGTGCTGCCTATCATTTGCCTATATCAATAGAGACTAATCTTAATAGGGCTATTGAGATAATGAAAGATAAAGGTTTTTGGGTATATTATGCGAGCGAGAAAGGCGACACATCATTAGAAAATTTTAAATTTGACACACCTACAGCTATTATACTTGGAAATGAGCATAGCGGAGTAAGGGAGAGTTTGAAGAAGAATTCCGATGGCAGCATTATAATAAGAGCCTGCAGCGATTTTGATTCGCTTAATGTATCAGCAGCATCCGCTATAATATCTTACGCTTATTCTGTGTATAAAAGATAATATAATTTAATTATATATAAAACTTAAACATATTTTATAGATTACTTTTATAGATATATTATCAACTTTTTTGTCGCTCAAAAAAGTTG
>NZ_SRZM01000259.1 GCF_019402445.1 Brachyspira pilosicoli | reverse complement strand
GATAAAGCTTTTGTATATGAACTTAAGGCAATTTTAAAAAAACAGATAATTAATATAAAAAATATCCGAATAAAGAAATAGATGTTTAATATTTTGTTTAATTTATTATATACAAAAAATTAAAATTTTGGTTATATTTAAATTAGAATAATAAAAAGGATATTTGGTATATGGAAGATAATATTCAAGAAATAAAATGGGAAAGTAGGTTTAATACTGGATATAAAAGAGTAGATGACCAGCATAAAGAACTAGTTAATATATTAAATAAGTTATATATATTAGTTATGAATAAAGACATATCGAAAGATGATGTAGCAGAAGAATTAAATAACATTATTAAAGATACTGTTGATTATGTTGCTTATCACTTTTCTACAGAAGAGGCTATAATGAAAGCTATAGATTATAGCGGATTTAAATCTCATGTAGTTAAACATAGGAATTTTACTAATAAAGTTTTAGAAGAAGTAAATAATTATAAGATTGGCAAAGAAATAGATATAAAGGGATTCACTATGTTTTTGAGGGATTGGCTGTTTAATCATATTGTAGTTGAAGATAAAGTTTTTATTAATGAAGTAAAATCTACTTTAGAAAAAATGGCTAGAGAAGAATATAATAGCTAATTATTGACAAAAACTCCCAATAATATATATTCTAATCTATGAAAAAATATATATTGTTTTTTTTAATATTTTCTATATCTGTATTGTATGGTCAGCTTCAAATATTCAAACCATTTAGACAATTACATACAATAAATACAGAGAAATTTGAAATAATATTTCCTATTGAGTCTAGAAGAAGTGCTGAAAAATTAGCTGGTATTGCTGATGATATTTATGAAGAGTATTCTACAATATTAGACAGCAAAGTATATGGTAAAATACCAGTAGTTATCACTCCTGATATAAATTTATTTAATTCTGTGGCAGTGCCTGTTCCATATCCTAGAATAATATTATTTGACACAGCAGAATCTGGCGAGCTTACCATAGATGAAGATAATTTTAGAGGTACATTTATACATGAATTAGTTCATTTACTTAGTTTAAACTCTAAAAAAGCTGGTATTCAAACAAGAATCTTTGGAAGTTGGGCTTCTTTGGTTTTTATAAATACACCAGGGTTTATGCTAGAAGGTGTTACTGTTAGTATGGAGAGTTATAAAGGGTTTGGTAGGGCTAATGACCCTTTAGTAAAACAAAGATTAAGACAAGATATATACGAGGGAAAGTTTAAGACACCTATGCAGGCTAGCGACCTTTGGCGAAAACGTCCAGGCGGAACTGTGTATTATGAATATGGAGGACTTTTTTCAAAATACTTGCAAGAGCGTTTTGGAATGGATAAGTATAATGAACTTTGGGACGCTATGAGGCATAAGTTCTCTTTTTCTTTTAATGTATATAATGCAGGATTTTATGGAGCTTTTAAAAAAGTTTATAATATAGATTTTCTTGATGTGTGGGCAGAGTTTCAAAATTATATTATGATTAAAAACATTAATCCAAGTGAAGATTTGATGGTTAATGATAGAGAAACATATATTGAGGACATAGATTCTTATGATGATACGCTTTATTATATAGATTCTAATCTTGGTGCTTTATATTCATATAAAAAAACAAGAAACAATGAAAACAATAAAAAAGATTTAAAATTTGAATTTCTAATAGATAAAAGTTCTGAGAGTTTGGATATTTCTGCAGACGGCAAAATGGCGTTAATTGTATCTTATACTTATAATTCTGGGCTTTATAGATATATAGTAAAAGAATATGATTTAGAAACAAAAAAAAGAACAAAAAGAAAATGGTATGATTTACAATATGCTAGCTTTTTTAGAGGCGGTATAATAGGCATAGGTAAAGATTTGCATAATACTACTTTTGTTTATATTGATGAAAATAATAATAAAGAAGTATTGCTTGAGCCTAATGATACTATTACTTATACTTCTCCAACAGTAATAGATGATAATAGGATAGCTTTGATAGTAATAGACAAAGGCATTAAACATATAGCAATTTATGATTATAATGATAAAACTCTTAAATATGTTAATACACAAGATAATACACTTAATTATGTGCGTTATTTGAGATATTCAAATAATAGGCTTTTATTTTCTTATAACAATGATGATAGTTTTTACAGATTAGGTGAATTAGATTTAAATGCAAGTAGAATAAGATTATATAATAAAAACTATTCTGGAGGCGTATTGTCATCAGTTAATGTTTTAGAAAATGGTGAGAATGTTGTTTATTATAAGGGAAGATTTTCTGAATATGATAGATTAATGACAGAAGACACCACTATTAATCCAGAAACAAAAAATATCACTCTAACAGATAAAACAATAGAAAAGTATAATTTCTCTCCTCAAATAGAATTAGGAAAACATAATCCTTTTAAATATATTAAACCTTGGTCTTTATGGTTTCCTTTCCCATTATTTAATGATACATTTCAATATTTCTTTAATGGTATAGGATTAGCTACTGCAGTATCTTCTGTAGAGTTTGATAATCTTTCTATATTGATGATTGGTTATGATATACCTTCTCAATTTTTACAAACTCAACTAGATATGAGATTTTACGATTTACTTTATCCTATCAATTTTCAATTTGGAAGCGATATAGTTTATTCAACTTATAGTAAATATTGGAGAGTAAGCAGTGCTATTAATATGCAATTTAATCTTTTTACAGAGAGTGATAAGGTGTTGTTTTATATAGCTCCTACAATATCTACTGCATTATTTTCTGATACAATATACTATAACAATCCTCTTTATTATCAAAGTGCTTTTAATTGGAAATTTTCTTCTTGGACTTTTAATACTACATTAGCTGCTATTTTTAGATTTAAATCTGCTTCTGATAAACCATATTTTAATGATTTAGTACAAATATCTCTTTATCCTACTTATTCTGTGAGGTATAATAAATTTGCTCTAGATTTTAAAACACAGTTTCAAACAAGATACGCCCCTATTAGAGCGAGTTTTTACGGCTCTTATGCATTTGATACTGCCGCAGCCTTTAATGGTGCTTCAAGGGTTTTCGGCGGAAGATATGTATCTGCTCCTAGTGAGTTTTATAATTATGTAAGCCAACAGAAATACAGTGATAATTATTTTCTTGCTGGAGATATAGAGCTTTTTGGTTATTTGGATGCACAATTTAATTTGAGTCATTTATATTTTGAAAACTTCTTTGCTTCTGTTTCTTATAGGGGGGCTTATTATGATAAAGATTATATGCAGTCTATAGCATTAAAGGTGGGTTGTGATTTAAGCGTACTTGTTTTGCCGTATAATGTGGTTACTGGTCAGCCTTATATATCTTTAGCACTAAAAATGCCTGAAAGAATTACTGATAACATATCTGTTAATGATTTATATATAAGTTTCGGCTATCAGTTTGCTTGGTAGATTATTATACCTATTTTTATAATTATTGATAAGAATTAATCATGAAATGTTATGATATATTATGAAATAACTATATTTTGTCATGCAAGTTTTTGTTTTATTCAACTTTTTCCCGC
>NZ_SRZM01000258.1 GCF_019402445.1 Brachyspira pilosicoli | reverse complement strand
GAATTATTAAAATTAAATAAAAAAGATGCTGATGTTTATTTAGCTTTGTTCTTATCTCATTTTGCTTGCGATTCGCTTTACTATTTTGAAGAAGAAAAAAAGTATTTAACAGAATGGAAAAAAGCAGGCGGCACTAACATATCTATGATGATATCAAAGTATGATGATGATAATGCTTATAGTAATAAAATGAAATTAGTTGACTATATAATAGAAGCTCCTGATTCTTTAAGGGCAGAAAAATTAGTTGCTGATGCTTATAATAATGGTTTCTCTAGATATATTGCAAAAAATAATGGATATATAGATTTATTTAATGAAAATAATTATTCTTTAAGTTCAATTGAATTAGAAGGTACAGCTCATGTAGCTGCAGTAAATATAGTACCGGAAATAGTCAATACAAATATAATAAATAAATATTTAAAAACATATGTTACAAATAGACTCAGCAATGATAAATTATATTTTGATGATGCGGAGTATTTTAGAAATTATTATGGAATTGATTTAATGGAGTATTATGATGGATGGAATAATCTTAGTTTTCTTGAGTTTAAGAAAAATACATTTTTAATTGAATCGAGAGTAAATATGCATTATTATAATCCTGAGTTTATGAATAATCATATATATGCTTCATTTGAAGAGACAAAAACTTATAATTTTAGACTTGGAGATATAGATAACCTAGAATCTGCTGAAATTAATTCAATTTCTACAAATGATTTGAAAGATTATACTAAAGGCTCT
>NZ_SRZM01000257.1 GCF_019402445.1 Brachyspira pilosicoli | reverse complement strand
AATGATTTGAAAGATTATACTAAAGGCTCTCAATTTATAGATTCAGGCAGCTTTAATATAAAACAATATTCATCTTATATAGCTAGTAACATGTATTATCCTTTGCATAGCGTATCTTTCTTCTTATGTGATATAAATAATGACGGCAAAGAAGAATTAATGCTTTCAGGAGAATATACTAGTTCTGCAGGAAGAGGCGGTATAGCACATTATACTTTACTTTTAAAAGATAATTTGGAAGTGGATTTTGATTCAGAAATAGGACAGTTTATTAATTATCGAGATTTTCAAGATTTTGGATGTATTCAAAAAATATACACAGAAAATGGTAAAAATAAAATGTTTTTATTGGATACTCTTAATAATAAAGCATATGATTTATTCATTGATAATAATGAAATAAAGAATG
>NZ_SRZM01000256.1 GCF_019402445.1 Brachyspira pilosicoli | reverse complement strand
TTTTTATTTTTACTTTCTTCTTGTCTAATGTTTCTATAAATATATCATCACCTAAAGTAGCCTGTACTATATTAATACCAACTTCAGTAATTAAATCAATACCATCTCTAACAAAATACTGATGCTCTGCTACATGTATATAAAGATATAAATCTCCATTTACACCGCCAGCAATAGCTTCACCCTCTCCAGATATTCTTAATTGAGTATTATCATCAATTCCCTTAGGTATATTAACAGATATAGTTTTAGGCTTTTTAATAGTACCAGTTCCATGACATTTTTTACAAGGTGTAGTAACAATAGAGCCAGTTCCATTACATCTGCTGCAAGTTCTTCTCACACTAAAAAATCCTTGAGCCATTCTAACCTCACCTGTACCATTACAAGAAGGACAAGTTTGAGTTTTAGTACCAGGTTCAGCTCCACTTCCATGACAAGCATCACAAATATCTTTTTTATCTAACTTAATCTCCATCTTTTTGCCAAATACAGCATCTTCCAGAGAAAGTGTAATATCATGTCTTAAATCATTACCGCGTCTTTGACCTCTTGAACTTCTAGAAGAAAAACCTCCTCCAAAAAAAGAACTAAATATATCGTCCAAATCGCCAAAACCGCCAGAGCCTCCAAACATCTGAGAAAAATCAAATCCGCCTCTTCCATAAGCATCAGCAAAATCACTATGAACGCCTTGAAAACCAAATTGGTCATACTGAGCACGTTTCTTTTCATCAGATAATATCTCATAAGCTTCTGTAGCTTCTTTAAACTTCTCTTCTGCTTCTTTGTTGCCTGGATTTCTATCAGGGTGATATTGCATAGCTAATTTCCTATACGCCTTTTTAATCTCATCAGCACTTGCTGTTTTACTTACTCCCAATACTTCGTAATAATCTCTTTTGTTTGCCATTTTAATATATCCTCATTAATAAAATACATAAAAAATAAAAGCTTCTATATAAAATCAAAAAATAAATATTAACAAAATTATTTTCTTCTCTTGCTTCCAACTATTATACTAACGCCTAATCCTAAAGCAGCTAGTCCTGTTATAACATATTTATTATTTGCTAAATACTTAATATTATATTCCATTCTCTTTTTTTTATCAGATAAAACATCATAAGCCTCTGTAATTTCTTTAAACTTATCAGCAGCAACATCATCTCCAGCATTTCTATCAGGGTGATATAATTTTGCTAACTCCCTATAAGACTTTTTTATTTTCTCTTCACTTGATAATATATTAACATTAAGTATCTTATAATAATCCATAAAAATATCCTTAAATTATATATATAAAAACAATTTTCATCAATACAAAAAAACAATTACAAATTAATTATCAAAAAACATTAAACTCTCAACTATAAGCAATAATCCACTTGCTATCCATATGCTTCTGTTTCCTAAAATATTAGTAAACAAACTTCCAAAAAATGCTCCAAACATAAAACATAATAAAATACTTAAATATATCAGCCCGTTTTTTAATCCTGTTTTATCTTTATTAAACAAAAATTTAAAAAAATTTTCTGAAGCAGATCTTAAATTTCCTGTACACATATTTGTAACATAAGCAAGTCCTTCAACCCTATTAAAAGTTATCATCAAAATAGCAGACATAAAAGCTATAAAACTAATAGCTACAGTATCAAATATTCCCCTAGGTAAAAGACCAACTATAAAAAGTATAATAGCATTTATTAGTATTACTAAATATTCCAATTCCATTAATTTTTTTCTATTTAATATTTTTTTTACATATAAAGCAAACCAAATACCTATTATAAATACAAAAATAGATATTAAATAATGCATAGCCTCCAAAAAATCTCTCTTGGCAATATTCATAGCAAAAAATATAATGTTACCTGTCTGAGCATAAGCAAATACTCCATCTCTTGTAATATATGTATATGAATCAACAAATCCGCCTATAATACTAAATATTGATGCTATATAAATAGTCTGTGTTGTATGTATTGATTCATTCCTTCTTTTAATGAAAGAGATGAGTTTGCCTTTCATAATAAAAAAATATTCCCATAAAATTAATTGCAAATATTATAACATAAAACAAGATTTTTAGAAATATATAGAGATATAGAATTATAAATTAATAAAGTCTTTTAAAAACTAGCTTTAAATCTTTATCTAAAGTATTTATGACTAATTCTTCACCATTAAACTCTATAGATG
>NZ_SRZM01000255.1 GCF_019402445.1 Brachyspira pilosicoli | reverse complement strand
CTAATTTTGTCAAGTACTTTTGAAACAAGTCTAATATGGTTTTATTATGATTTTTAATTGTTAAGTATAAAAAGTATAGTTTATAGAGCAAACTGTAAAAAAATAGTAAAAAATGTAAATAAATATTGACATTTCTTGATAATTTTTGTATATTATAGTTAGGGAGTTTATTACTGATGGCTAAAAGATATTCACTTCTAATTATCGTTTTTGTAATGCTATCTTCTGTATTATTTGCCGATGATTGGATGGTTCCTGCTTCTGCATTGCCAAAAAAAGCACAGGACTTTATTGCTTCAGCCTATCCTGGTGTTACAATATGGAAGGTAGAGCGTGATGACGGAAAGTTTGAGGTGGATTTATCTAATGGTGTTTCTATAGACTTTTTTATGAATGGAGATTGGAAGAGCATTGACGGTGAATATATGGGAGTTCCTAAAACAGTACTTCCTGCCAATATAGCGAATGTAGTTGAGAAGACTTATCCTTCATCTATAATCATAGAAATAGAGAAGGAGTGGGGCAATTACAAAGTAAAACTTAATAATATGATGGAATTATATATTTCAGCCGATGGTCAATTAATGGGTCAGAAATTCGACGACTAAAAAATTTATTTTATTATTTACAATTTTTAAAAATATAATAATCATAAGCTATTATACTAAAATAATTTTATTTATTTTTTATTGTTCTTTTTGTGGCTGGAAAAAGTTGATAATATATCCTATAAAAAATTACAATTTAGTTTCACCCTTCTTCTGAAATTATATAGTCGCTAGCACTGTAAAGAGAACCTATCACCAATGCTGGTATATTCTTCTCCTTAGATATCTTCTTCATCTCTTCTACCGCCAAGTCAAAACTCTCTATATGATATACATTCTCTTTTTCTCTTAAATATTCATAAGTCTTAAAACTGTCAGAATCTTTATACTTTGTCTTAGCAGAACTTATTATAATTATGTCTTTGTTTTCTTTTAATACCTCGCACATTCCACCTACATCTTTTTCGCTTATAGGAGCAAATAATATCACCACACTATCATACCATTTATAAATAGTCTTTAATATTCTGCTTAATGATTTAGCATTATGAGCACCGTCTACTATAATGTCTGGATTTCTCTCTATAAAAGTTAATCTCGCCTTTATATTAAAATTACGAAGTGAGTCTATTGCTTTATTTATGTTTTCTTTTTTGCTTTCTAATAGTGTAAAAGCCTTGAATGATAATGCTATATTCTCGCTTTGATGTTCTCCTAAAAGTGTGGTTGTAAAATGATATTTATTTTCTTTTTCTATATAATCAAACTCTAATATTTCACTTGTGTTTTTTATGATATTAGAATAAAAATCTTTACCAAATGTATATAGTCTGCTATTTTTTTCTTTTGACACATTTTCTATTATTTCAATAGAGTTCTTCTCTTGCATTGCTGATATTACTATAGAATTATTTTTTATAATGCCAGCCTTTTGATAAGTTATCTCTTCTATTGTGTTTCCTAATATATCAACATGGTCATAAGAGATAGAAGTTAATATACTAATAGAAGAGTTTACAATATTAGTACAATCAAACCTCCCTCCAATGCCAACCTCTATACAAGCATAATCCACTTTGTTAATAAAAAAGTAATAAAGACCTATTATAGTAAAAAACTCAAAAACAGTTATGCTCTCATCAAGTTTATTTTCTTCTATTACATTCTTTATCTTTTTTACTATAGAAATAAAATCATTCTCGCTAATCCATTCATCATTGATAGATATTCTCTCTCTTTCATTTATGATGTGAGGGGATATAAAAGCACCTGTTTTGTAATTGCACGCACTAAGCATATGAGCCAAACTCAAAGTAGTAGAGCCTTTTCCTTTTGTGCCTGTAATGTGTATTATTTTGAAGTTTTGTTTATAGCCTAATATATTTAAAATGTTTTCTACATTGCTTATATGATTATTATTTTTTTTATGAAGATTTTTTTTATTCATAAAAGAGTATAGATAATCTAAAGCGTCATTAATATTTTCCATATTGAAGTTTTCCGTTTTTGTGATAAAAATATGCTATATATATACTGAAAAAATTGAAGTTTGTCAACTGCGAGCCTTACTATGATGGTACGCTTCGCGAAAGTGCGAGTGTTTTAGCTTTTTGGAATATATAAAATAGTATTTATATTTTGTTACAACTAAAAAAGCTATACTACTCCATACCTTTTGGTTATAAATAATTATAAAACATAAGTATTTGATATAATTCTATAATAATTTAAACTACTGCTTAGGTCTTGACATTGGAGCATACTCTAATGCTATAAT
>NZ_SRZM01000254.1 GCF_019402445.1 Brachyspira pilosicoli | reverse complement strand
ATATAAAATTGGTAAATTTAAAATATTTCAGTATATTTTTATGAAAAATAAAAGCATGTATTTTTATGTACATGCTTTTTTATTATCTTTTATATTTATAAATAAATCACATTATCCCCATCTTCTTTCTTTGCGATAACTTAAATCCATAAGCATCATGACCTGGGTAAAGTAACGTATCATCTGGGAGTTTATATATTATATTTGTTATGCTGTTTTCAAGCTCTGCATAATTTCCTGTAGCTAAATCGTATCTTCCTATTCCATAAGCAAATATAGTATCTCCGCAAAATAAATGACCTTCTGTATAATAGCAAACTCCTCCTCTTGTGTGTCCTGGAGTATGTATTACTTTAAACTCTTTGTCTTTTAATTTGAAAGTATCCCCATCATTAAACTTTATTTCTGGGCTTTGGCATTTAATTCCGCTTCCAAAATAACCACTTGCATTTAAATCAGCATCTTGAAAGAAGTCATAATCATCTTTATGTACAG
>NZ_SRZM01000253.1 GCF_019402445.1 Brachyspira pilosicoli | reverse complement strand
CTTAGAAGATGAAGAATTCACATTTCACATTATAGATGGCGGTATTGATGATGATAATAAAAATAAGATATTAAAATTAAAAGAAATAAAAGATTTCAACATAAAATATTATATACCAGATATAAAAAAGTATGAAGATTGGTTTAATAAATCTAATAGTAAAGGTCATTTTTCTCCTGCTACATTTTATAGAATTTCTATACCAAGTTTAATTAATGATGTAGAAAAAATATTATATTTAGATTGTGATATTATACTAACATCAAGCTTAAAAGAATTATTTCAAACAAACTTAGAAAATTATTATATAGCTGCTGTTGAAGAAGTACATAAACCAAAAAGTATATTTTGTGCTGGTGTTATGTTAATAAACAATAAATTATGGATAAGAGATAACATAGAAAAAAATTGTGCTGATTATTATGAAAAAAATTATCAAACTTGCTATAACGATCAGGGAATACTAAATAATGTTTTACCCAAAAATAAAATAAAGTATCTAGAAAAAAAATGGTCATATTTTGCTGATAAAAGCTACCATGAATTTGATCCTGAAGATTTAAAAAATGTTGCTATAATACATTATATAGGTTCAAATAAACCACTTAATCCTCCTGCTAGAAACAGTATATTAAAATATGAATTTTGGAAATATTTTAGATATACTCCTTGGTTTAAAGAAAATATGGATAAATATTTTGATAACTTATTATCAATAGCTATTGATGATAGACAATTTTTTACAAATAAATATAAGCCACTAAAAGAAGTTTTCAATAAAATAGCATGGTGGTTACCTTCAAAAAAATTAAGAGATAGATTTAGGGATAATTTTTAGTTATATACAATTTTATAATAATATAGGATTATAAAAATGAAAAATAAAGTTTGTGTTATAACAGGTGCTTCTAATGGCATAGGAAGAGAAATAGCATTACATTTTGCTAAAAATAATTGCGATATAGCTTTTATTGATAAAGACAAAGAAAATGGATTAAAAGTAGTAGAAGAAATAAAAAAACTAAAAAGAGAATGCCTATTTATTGATGACAATATAGACAATGAAAAATCTGTTAATAATTTTACAAATGAAATAATAAAAAAATTTTGTAATATTGACTATTTAATAAATAATGCATGCTATTCAAATAATGGCCTATTAAGTAATTGCAGTTATGATGATTTTTTAGAAATTTTTAAAGTATCAGTTGCATCCGCTTATCAAATAACAAAAAACTTAATAAACAATTTTAATAAAAATGCATGCATCATAAACATAGCTTCCACAAGAGCTTTTATGTCACAAAAAGACAGTGAAAGCTACAGTGCTTCAAAGGGTGCTATTATAGCTCTTACTCATTCTATGGCTATTAGCTTATCTCATAAAGTAAGAGTAAACTCAATCAGCCCAGGTTGGATAAATACTTCTAATGATTCTAACTTTAGCAAAGAAGATATACTTCAGCATCCATCTGCTAAAATAGGCAATGTATCAGACATAGCAACTACTGCTTGGTTTATCTGTAATAACAATTTTATCAATGCTCAAAATATCACAGTAGACGGCGGTATGACAAAGCTAATGATATATCATAACGATGAAAACTGGACTTTAAATATATAATAACTTAAAAAATTTATTTACACTCCCCACCCTCTTGGCTTTCTATATTCACTGTTATTTTTAAATTGTTTTTTCTTTTTGTTTAACACTATAATTTTAGCCCCCACCCTAGCTTTTTTAAAATTAAAAACCTACTTCACCGCACGTTAAGCTAAATAAAAAATATAAATTTATGTTGCAATTACAATTTAAATTATATTTTTAAATCTCTTTACCGTGCGGGTAATTTTTTTACAATTATAATAAAAATCTGGGCGGGTATGCTTTTCTTAATTTAGCATTCTAAAAAATTAAAATTATAATTTTTTATAAAAACAAAAAACTTAATAGGGCGGGATTTAAAATAATTCTATAAATATTTATAATTTAAAGTTATAAAAATATTGAAAAATATATAAATATTATGTATTATATATAAAAAAATTCATAAGGAATAAAAATCTATGAAAAGAATAATTGTAACAGGCGGAGCTGGTTTTTTAGGTTCTCATCTATGTGAAAGATTATTAAAAGAAGGTAATTACGTAATATCAATAGATAATTTCTTTACAGGTTCAAAAGAAAATATCAAACATTTATTAGATAATAAAAACTTTGAAAGTATTAGACATGATATAACAGAGCCAATACATATAGAATGCGATGAAATATATAATTTTGCATGCCCTGCTTCTCCAATACATTATCAAAGAAATCCTGTGCATACTTTTAAGACTAATATTTTTGGTATACTTAATATGCTTGAATTGGCAAGAAATTGCAATGCCAGAATACTCCAAGCTTCTACTAGCGAAGTTTATGGAGATCCTCTAGAACATCCGCAAAAAGAAAGCTATTGGGGACATGTAAATCCAGATGGCATAAGAAGCTGCTATGATGAAGGTAAAAGAGGTGCTGAAACTTTAATGATGGATTATCATAGACAATACAATACTGATATAAAAATCATAAGAATATTTAATACATATGGACCTAGAATGAATGAGAATGATGGAAGAGTTGTTTCAAACTTTATTATACAGGCTTTACAAAATTTAGATATTACAGTTTATGGAGATGGAAGTCAAACTAGAAGTTTTTGCTATTGTGATGATTTAATTGATGGTAGTGTAAGAATGATGAATAGTGAAAACTTTATTGGTCCTGTGAATTTAGGAAATCCTTCGGAAATGACTGTTTTAGAATTTGCTAAAAAAATAGTAGAAATGACTAATTCAAAATCAAAAATAATTTTTAAAGAGCTTCCTAAAGATGACCCTATAAAAAGGCAGCCTAATATTAGTTTGGCTAAAGAAAAACTTAATTGGCAGCCTAATTATAAGTTGGAAGAAGGTTTGAAAAAAACAATAGAATATTTTGATAATTATTTAAGAAACAAATAATTATATATATATCCTTGAATTTTATTATAAAAATGTTAAAATAATAAAAAAATGTTTTGGATAAACTACTATGGATTTAAATATAGAAGACTTAAAATGTCAAACATCTATAAATTATGATAAAATGCTTTGCAATTGCAAAAATGTATCATATAGACAAGCATATTCCGCAATAGCAGCAGATAAACTCACCACTGTAGAAAGTGTATCTGAAAAGACTCAAGCATGTACTGGCTGTGGAGGATGCAAAGAAAAAATAGAGCATTTACTAGAATATGCTAAAAAAAATGAATATGCTCCATTAAACTTTTAAGCCTTATATTTTTTATCTGCTTCTTCTATTAATCTGTAAAATTTTTCTTTAATTAGAGAAGTTCTTTTTCTCTGCCACATTAAATATATGGCTATACTATAACATATTAAAGAAATTATCATCATGAATAAAAAAGCTATAAAATATGAGAAATTTGAAGCTAAATATCCAACTATAAAAGGTATCACCAAAGCAGCAACACCAGTCAAAGCCTCATTCACAGCCACATTAGCACTATCTCTTTCCTGGTCAGCCAAAGCATAATAAAGCCCAAAGAAATATCCAAATCCACTTACAAAACCTAAAAATACAAATGATACAAAAAATACCCAAAAATTATTAGAAATTAAAAGCAAAGTTAAAGCAATAGGAGTAAGCAAACCAACAACAGTAAACACTCTTTTCTTTTCTAATATTCTAAAATAGAAAGATGAAAAAAGTGCTCCCAAAGACATAACACCCGATAATACACCAACTAAAAATGTAGCACTGCTTTTTGAAAGTCCAACTTCTTTTATTCCATAATCCAAAAACATAAATCTTAATGTATGAAGTACTAAAGCACCTACAAATATTATAAGCCAGCCTATATAAACCTTATATCTTGGAGCTCTCATAAAAGGTTCTTCCCATTTATGTCTTTTAGGTTTGAAATGCAAATGTCTTGATAAATAAAATAATATGAACATCAAAACACTCATAGCTATTACAATAAAAAATCCAATATCAGAACTAAAATTATAAACAAAACCTGTAACTATAGGTCCAACAGATAATCCTAAAGTCCAAGAAAATATAAAAAGTCCACTGCTTATTCTCACAGGTAAATCTTTTGATACACTGTCAAGCAATGATTGAAAACATACAAAAAATATAGTAGTGTTTGAACCATATAAAAATGAATATAAAAGAGATAATTGGTTGTTTAAATATATTATACAAAGTATACTTAATACTACCTGAATACAAGATTGAATATATAATAATTTAGGATATATTCTCTTTGGTATTTTAAACTTAGAAAAAGTGCTTGCAGAAACCATCATACCCATACCATAAAATACAGCCAAAAGCGAAATAAAAAAAGCACTAGCTCCTGTTTCTGATGAGTTAATAACTAAAACTGTTGAAAATATACTGGAACATAAATAAACCAAAAAAGGCATTGAATAAACCAATAATATCATTTTATTTTTACCTCAACAAAATAATATATAAATTATTTTTAAAAAAGATATAGAAAATTAATATTTTTATTTCATAATATAAAAAAATTATTAATATAAAAA
>NZ_SRZM01000252.1 GCF_019402445.1 Brachyspira pilosicoli | reverse complement strand
AATAATAGCAGGACCTTGTTCTGTAGAAAGCGAGGAGCAATTAATAAGCATAGCAAAAAGTGTAAAAGCATCAGGAGCTTCAATGCTTAGAGGAGGAGCTTTTAAGCCTAGAACTTCTCCTTATGCTTTTCAGGGCTTAGCACTTGACGGACTTAAAATATTGAAACTTGCAAGAGAAGAGGTTGGCATACCTATTGTAAGTGAGATAGTATCTATTAGACATTTAGAAGATTTTGAAAATACTGTTGATATG
>NZ_SRZM01000251.1 GCF_019402445.1 Brachyspira pilosicoli | reverse complement strand
ACATATTGTCAAATAATGTCTTTTAATATAACATAAAAAAATTAAAAAAGGAAAAAACAGTTTATGAACGAATATATAGTTTCTATAGGCGGTTCTAATATAGATATACAAGGCTTCTCCAAAGAAAATATTTTATTAAAAGAATCAAACCCTGCAAAAATAAATATATGTGCAGGAGGCGTTGAAAGAAATATTGTTCATAATCTATCAAACTTAGGTCTTTACAATATCAAGTTTATAACATCAATAGGAAATGATATATTCGGTGATATTCTTTTAAACAATATAAAATCGCTTAATATAGATACTTCATATATTATAAAAAAAGGCTCTTCAACAACATATATGGCTATAATGAATAGTGATAAAGATATGTATTTAGCCGTTTCTGATATGGACGATTTAGACAAAAACATTACAATAGAATATTTAGAGAGTATAAAAGATATAATAAAAAATGCAAAGCTCATCACAATAGATGCCGTAATAAAAAGAGAGATTTTTGAATATTTAATAAAAAACTTTCCAGACAAAAAATTATTATGCGATGCCGTATCAGTAAAAAAAGCAGAAAATATAAAAGGATTAGAAAAACATATATATGCTCTGAAGCTTAATTCAAACGAAGCTTCATTTCTTCTAGACAAAGACATTAGCACTATAGAAGACGGCTTGGAGGCGGTGAGTAGATTTATAGACATAGGAGTATCAGAAATATACATTACGTTTGCAGAAAAAGGAATATGCTACGCCTCTGCTAAAACAAAGCCAGCACATTTAAACGCACCTAAAGTAAATATACTAAATGCTTCAGGGGCAGGGGATGCATTTATGGCTGGTATAATTTATTCTATATACAACAATTTTGATTTGGATTACAAAGTAAAGTTTGCTGCAATTATGTCTATGCTCGCATTAGAAAGCGAAGAGACTATTAACAATAATATAAGTTTAGAAAATGTTCAGCAAAGACTAAACATGATATTTAAATAAAATTCATTCTTTCGATAATTTTTTTAAGCAATATGTTATAAATATAAATAGCCCCATTATAGACACATAATCCATAAAGAAAAATATTACAGGCTCTTCATAATCAAAAAAAGCAAACTCCACAAGCAGAAACATTTTATTATATAATCCTCTTTTAATAAATGAAACAACCCCATATATAGAAACAAACAAAGCTATTATTATAGAGATTTGTTTTTTAATAAACTTTCTATTTATAAACATACCCCAATGCATTCCCAAATGTGCCGACATAAATACAAAAGCCCAAGAGTTTGAAATCATATGAAGGCGTCTTGTAAACATTCCGCTATTATGTATATTAAGAAAACCTAACACTCTTTGAGAAAACAGTATTCCGCTAATCATTAGTCCTGCCATACACAAAAAAAGCATGGTGTTAATAAATGTGTTTAATATTCTGTTAAAATTATATTTGCCTTTATAAATATTTTTATACCAATTAAAATTGAGTATATGATGAAGTATAAAAAATATAAAAAGTGAGAATCCCAAATATTCATGCACGGCATCACCTGTAAAGTGATATGCCATTAAAACAAAGAAGAGCATAGTCATTATTATGTCTACTGTAATTTTAATTATTCTTTTCATAAATAAGTTCCTCCTTTTTTATATAATATAATTGATTAATTTTAGCATATACCTAAAGAACTATATTTGACAAACTTCTGTGGATTATAGGAATGTTATCAACTTTTTTGCCGCACAAAAAAGTTGCAAAAAACGCAAATATTACAACCTTATATTATTAGAATATGTATTAAATATATGATAACACCTAAAATTGAGGTTAAAAATACAGTCTTTTGCCATAGGCACGAAGCCCAAAATATCAAAACAAAAATATAAATTTATTTTTGACAAAATATAGTTGTTTAAATATAAAAACAAGCCTATTATTACTTGTCAACATATCTGAAAGTATTAACTGCAAGAATTAAAGCAATTATTAAACAAGCTAAAAGCACCGCTAAACCAATAAAATATGACTGAAAATCAAAATAATAAGCTCCCCTAACAGCATTCAAAAAATACTGAAAAATATTTAATCTGCTTAAAAACTTCACTACACTTGGAGCATTATACAAAGAATAATAACCGTCACTCAAAAACATAGAACCCATTAAAATAATATTATATAGTATGCTAGCAGTTTCATTATTTTTGATCAAACTAGAAACAAAGAAACTTATAAATATATAAACTAAAGATGCCGCTATAATGATAGGCAAAAATAAAAGTATAGAAACAAAAGAAAACTCTAATTTAAAAAACAAAGCACAAGAAATAAATACAAACAAAGAGCTTATAATAGATATCATCACCCAAGCACAAGAAGAGCTTATAATATATTTGTATAAAGGAAGCGGAGTTACTTTAAGCAAATTATAAACACCCCTTCTTCTTTGACTTAATACATTAAAACTAGTAGTCATAAAAGAATAAGCAAGCACGCTCACACAAGTCATAGCAGTAAGTATATGAATAGTATAGCTTTCTGTATTAAATAATATACCCAATGCTATTATTGTAACTATTGGGAAGAATATAGACCAGAATATAAGGAAAGGGTCTCTTATAGCTTTTTTTATAGTGAGTTTAAATATAGTTTTCATAATAATTTTTTAATATATATTTATAATTTTTTGTTGTTCTTTTTCCAGCCTTACACACCTAAAGGTACTCCCTTCGGTCGCCCTGAAGAACTTCTTTCAATCGCGGTGCTGACTTCGTCAAAGAAGCATACGAAGTACGCCTACGGCAAAAGTGCAAGTATATAATTAATACTAAAATTAATAATTAGTAATATGCAAATAAACTTTCTCCAAACTGTCAAAATTATACTTCTTTAAAAGTTCTTCTTTGCTGCCCTTTTCTAATATCTCTCCTTTATATAAAAATACTATTTTACTAGCTATATCTTCTACCTCCTCCAAATCATGAGAAGTAAAAAGTATAGTCTTATTATTTTTAGCAAGCTCTAATATCATATTTTTTATATTATATCTTTCCCTAGGGTCTAAACTTGCAGTAGGCTCATCAAATATAAGTAAATCAGGGTTTTGCATAGTAGCTATCATTATAGCAAGTTTTTTCTGCTCTCCCCCTGAAAGCTTTATAGCAGGTGTTTTCGGATTAAGATTATATTTATTAAAAATACTTTCTATTTCTTCATCGCTCATCTTAATATCATAAAGAGCTGAAAACATTAATATATTATCTTTTACATTGTAGCCTTCAAAAAAAGGAGTAGATTGTAATTGAAGACCTATATGTTTTTTATAATTTTCTATATTAATTTTTAATTCACCCTTATCAGCTTTTAATATTCCTAATAATATATTAATTAATGTAGTTTTGCCTGAACCATTTGGACCAACAAGTGCTATTACTTCGCCTTTATTTATATCTAAACTTACATCTTTTAGAATAATATTTTTATTAAACTTTTTTTCTATATTTTTAGCACTTATTAATATTTCTTGCATTAAGACCAACTCTATTTGATAAAAACTATAATTATTAAAACAACATATATTAAAAATGTCAATACATATAAGCCCGCTGCATCATAACAATGCAGCAGACATACAAATTTATTATAAAAAATTATAATAAATTAATTGTTAGTTGTAGTTGTTACATTAACACAACAAGAACAACAACAAGAACAGCAACATCCTCCAGGAGTCAATACCGCAGATTGGCTCTTTAAAGAACATGTTGTGCGTACTTTTGAAGAATATTTAATCATATAAATAACTCCTTTAGATGTATTATATTAAACTCTTTAATAGTTTTAATATCAAAGAGAGTAATACCAATTTTTATGAATATATTCCCATATTTTCAAACTGACCAAAATAGTATATTGTAAAAAAAACACTAGCAAATATTGGTGCAATTAAACTATTAGTATATTCAAAAGAAATGGCATTAATAGCTGTAATAATAAAACAAGAAACTATAAAAATTAAAGCCTCTTTGAAATTATTAAGCCTAAGCATCTCTTCAAAAGAAAATAATAAAGCAACTACAAGAATTATAAAAAATAAATTAAACTCCTGAAATTGATTTTTAATAGATAAATATATTATTCCATTAAAAAATAAACATTTAATTACACTTGCTAATAATATTAAAGTCCACTTTTTATTGTTTCTTGAAGAATATAATAAATTAATAGGAGCAGACGATAATATATTATTAAATATAACATTTGTTTTTATATTTTTATTAAATAAACTTATAATTGCTAATATTATTTCAAAAGCAGAAATAAGAGCAAAAATATTAATAAAAATATAAACAATATATTTTCTTTCTACAAATAAATATAACAAAATATTTTGTTTTTGCAAAAAACTAATAATAATTGCAAATATAATTATAAAAAACCAATATATATAGGTGCTTATGTAAATATAAATGTCATCATAATCTTTTTTAGAATAATTCATAATATTAAAACATAGATTATTTATGATATTTTTATAATTTAAGAATTTTATTATACTTCCTAATATAAAGCATATTATAATATAAGGTATAAGTTTTAAAAATATCAATTTATATCCTCTCTTTTTTTGCTTAATATATATAAAATCATATTTTGAGAAAAATGAGTAATAGCTGGTATTATTACGCTAAAAGAAGAATATACAAACAACAAAGAATATATTATACCCACTATAAATTTTTGAAATACAGCATTAGCACCAAAATATATATGATTAATGGAATATATAAAGGCTGATATTATAATAACAATAAAAATATTTAATTCTAATATGTTATATAAAATATTAAAAAATACCTGCCTAAAAATAATCTCCTCGCAAATAGCACCTATCAATATAATTATAATATCAAAAAAAACATTATTTTTATTTATAATTTCATGAACTGATATTTTTTTAATCCAAAATTTATATTTAATAAAATGAACAGCATAAGCTTCAATTATCTCTACAGCAATGCATACAAAAGACATAATAAAAGCTAAAACAACAAAATAAATATTAACATTATAATTAATACTTCCAACATACCCTGTAAAAAATGCCATTATTACAAATAAAAAATAACTTAAAGCATTAGGCAAAATAGTGCTTATTCTTCCAAGATTTAATTTTAAAAATATACCAATCAAAGAAGTAGGAAAAGAAACAGCAATTAGTACAAGAATAGCACTAAGGTAATGGGTGTGGAAATTCATTATTTGAAATTCCTCCATTTTTAATTATTCTAGGGTGCTTACTATACGGGAAAGCAGGCATAGACATTTGCACAAGCTCTGGAACATATACACGCATTACATGCAAATCTTTATCAGCTATTTCTGTTGGAGTGATATCCAAATAAACTGCATATTTTGAAATATTATAAAGACCATTAAATAAATACTCCAAATCAGTATTTCCTTCGAGGTTTTTATATTTTCTTAATTCAATTTTTTCTGTAACTTTGCTGTTTATAAATTTAAGTTTTTTGTCTTTATCATCTAAAGAAGCCCAATAATTAACATTGCTGTCAAGGTTTAGATAAGTTTTTTGATATTTAGTTTCCAAATAATCAGCAGGCATTGATAATGGTCCATTAATATTTAATGTAAGTATAGCCAAAGCCTCCATAAAAGCTCTGTATATCACTTTTTTAGGATTAAGACCAGAAGAAGCACCTACCACAATATATGGACTTTTTTCACTTTTGTTTATAAGCATAACAGTAAAAACATAGCCTAACTTTTTATCAACAGTATAATCAAACACTCTTATTTTATAATTAATATCTTTTAAAATTGTATTAATAGTTTCATTAAGAACATCATCATCAATAATAACTTCTTTAACTTTGCTTTCTGTATACCATTTTATCATACAAGCGTCGCATTCTATAATTTCAGTTATAGCAGATTTTAAAGCTAATTTAATATTTTTATGGCTAGCACTTCCTTTAGAAAATCCGCCTATAAACACTTTTTCATTTTTATCTTTTCTTATTATATGTGATAAAAAGAAATTCTGTGCTGGAATATAATACTCTTTTTCTTTATCAAACAAAGAAGGAAGAAGCACCCAAGATAATATATCATCTTCTGTAATATTTTCTAAAATTCCTATGCTGTTTAATTTGTTGCAATCTTCATCGCTGTATATTTTAACATATTCAAAAGGTATTACATTATTAGGATATTTTTCTTTTAATTGATTATAAGAAGCATATTTTAATTTTTCTTCAAAATACAAATTTGCTGTAAATAATGCATATCTCTCAATACCTTCGCCTAATAATCTTATAATAGCTTCATCTCTATAAATGCCATAACCAGAAAGATGATAATTAACTTCAGCATTATCACCTAATAATATTTTATGATAATCTGGAAGCATAGAAGTACAAGTATTAATATTTTGAGCAATAACAGAATTAGCCTGCATCACAATAATAGAATCCATAATACCAGTCTGATGTCCGCAAATAGAATTGTATTTATTTAAAACATTTTTATGGCTTGGGTAATATTTAATCATATGTTTTCCATTTTTATATAATTTATAAAAAAATAAAATATTTTCAATTATTTAATCATTTTATTATCACTTTGCTTGAAAACTTTTCTATTATCTCCTTTGAAGAAGTATACATTTCATTATATTTAGCCTTGCTTATATGTCCGCATGCCGCACAGAAAGGCACTCTGAGTAAATCCTGAATTTGAATCTCTATAGAAGGTATATAAACATTAATTACGCGTCCTGAGAGTTTGCATTTTCCTATAGTGGCAAATAAAAAAGCTTCATATAATGCAATAGAAGTGAATGTTTGCAAAATTGGAGTTATATAAGTTTTTTTATTATTTGATTTTAAATTAATAGTTTGTTTAACGAATTTATTATAAACAGATAAGCTTTCATTTCTTGCTATCACTCTACTTTCAAAACATTCATAACAAGCTGTTTCTTTTGCTTTTATAGTTGTGATATTCAAAAAAGGTCCGTCTAATATTGATATAATCATAGGAATTGATTTTTCAAGTAAAAGCCTGTTAATATTTCTAAGTAAATTTAATCTTGGTTTCTCTATACTTACAACCACACAAGATATATCATCAAACAACTTTAATAATTCTTTTTGTTTTTCAATATTTTCAATAGCATCAGTTGTATCTGTGAGATTTGCTTTTTCTAGTTTTTTTATGTCATCAATATTCATCATAACAACATTCATATACAAATCTTCTGACATTAATTTAGCATATTCTTTTAGCCTATCACTGTCTGTTATAAACATTACTTTGTTTTTTTGAACCTTGCTTTCATCTGGTATATCATAAAAATATTCACCTATAAGCTCATAAATACTATTAAGCATATTGTTCTCATCATACTCTAAAAATCTGTTGCCGATAAGAGAAGATATAATTTCATTCAAAAAATTACTGTCTTTTTCATCAAGAGAAAATTTCTTAACTACATTATCAAAAGAAATTAATTTATCATCAAAAAGTTCTTTAGCAATAAATATTAAAGCCTCTTTTACATTGTCATTTAAATCATTAAGCTCTAAAGAAGCCTCTTCAAAATTCCATATCCCTTTTCTAAATCTAATCTCATCATCAGAATTAAAAAATACACTCGCATTATCATAAAGTTTAATATTTTTTTTAGCCATTTTAACAAACCTACTATTTATTTTTTATAAAAATTATTTTGAAAGCAAAGTTAAATGCACAACATGATTAGTCTGCCCATCTAGATTTAATAACTCTTCAGATAAAGTTTTATTAAATCCTCCAATGTCGCATGCTAAAATACCGCTAGCAGCAGCAGTAAGCTGTATATTTTGTGCAATCTCTCCAGTCTCTATCAAAGCAAACTGCAAAGCCATATCTCCATATTTTCTAGTGTTTTCATATATACTATACACATAGTAAATAGATAAAGAAGTTTTTCTTAAATCTATTCCCCCACCGAAAACATTATTGTTATAGTAATTTTCTAAATCATCATTATTAAATAATTTTATCTTTTCAATCGAATGAGTAAAAGGCATATATTTGTATATACCCTTTTCAAGACTATTTATATTAAGTGCCACAATATACAAATAAATAGGATAAAGGCCTCCGCCTGATGGAGCAGTACGAAGCTTAGACATATATTTATCGCCAAAAGTTATAGTGCCATATTCTTCTTTGTTTAAATTAAAATCAAAATCCCCAGAAATTCCATCTCCATAATAAAGCAAAGTAGACAAATCGCTTAATGTTAATGGTTTACCCTTAAAATCTCTCCTGCTTCTTCTAGACCTTATAACCGAACCTATAGGAGCATTAATATTTTTATATGGAGGAAGTTTTATGGCATTTCCTTTTTTATGAACCTCTTCCTCTAATAACACTCTATTACTTAAAGCAGCATCTATTGGAAATGATGAATAGCTTGTTACATTAAACATAGAAGATAAATCTATTGATGATTTCTTTGAGTTTAACAAATATTCTTCGCTTATATTTCTATTTACTTCAGAGTGCATCGCTCCTCTATAAGAAGATTCTGAAGTTTTTATTCCTATAGTGTCAGCATACATAGAAACAGGTATATTTGAAGAAAAATTCACAACGCTAAAAAGTAATGGTATCTCTCTAGATTCTAACTCTTCTTTGCTTATCTCTATTTTTTTAACATCTTTTTTATTCTTTTTTATAATAGACACATAACATTCCTATTTTTATAAATTACATCTCATATATAATACTAAAAAAAATTATTTTGTAAAATTAAAATATAAACAAAAAAGACTAGACTTTAATAAAAAAGCCTAGCCTTAATTAATTATATTTTTTAATTATTATTTTGCATTAATAGCATCTATTATCTCTACACATTTCATATACATTCTAGGAATATGGAAAGGTCCTTTATACATGTTACCTTTTAAGTCTGTAGATATTCTTCCATCCCTGTGAAGATAACCATACCATTCGCCGTATTCTGTGTCGATGAATTTTTTAGTGTACTCTTTAACCATATCATGTTTTTCTAAATATTTATCATCTTTAGTAAAGTAATAACAATATAAAGCAGCAATAGCAGCTTCTGTTTGAGGCCACCAAAACTTCATATCATGGTGATATTCGCTTTTAGGTTTTCCAAGTACGTCCATATATTGAATGATTCCGCCGTATTCTTTGTCCCAGCCCCATTCCCACATCCAGTCAAATATTTTAAGTCCTAGAGCTTTTAATTTTTCATCATGTCCTCTCTCAATAGACTCTCTTAATATAAACCAAGATGATTCTATAGCATGACCTGGATTTAATAATCTGCCTTCAAAATGGTCTTGCAAAGTGCCGTCAGGGTTACATTGTTCTAATACTGCTTTTTTATCTTCATATAAAAATAACTTAATATTAGAAAGAAGTTTATCAATATACTTATTATAATAATCTTTATTTTCTGGGTCTGCTTTTCTTAACTCCTGAACTGTAGCAAGCATTATCATAGGAGGTCCGAATGCTATAGTAGGTCTGTTGCCTGCATCAAATTTTGGAATTAAAAGACCTTCTTTTTGATAGCGATCTATATTATCAAGTATATCTCTTGCCTTTTTAGCATAGCTTTTATCTCCGCTAGCTCTCGAATATGCCGCCATAGCTACTAAACAAAATGTTTCTGAAAAGTAGTATCTTAATCTTTTTATAATAGGCTTACCATCTTCTGTAACTCTAAAATACATTCTTCCGTCACCTGCTTTATCAAAACAGTATTTTTCTAAGAAGTCTATTCCAGATTTTGCAGCATCAAGATACTCATCTCTTTTCTCAAAGTCAGCATAAAGAGTAGAAAGTACCCAAGCAAATCTTCCTTGAAACCATACAGATTTATCACTTTCTATTAACGCTCCTTTTCTATCTAATGCCGTATAGTATCCGCCATGTTTTTTATCAAGTCCATTTTTAAGCCAAAATGGTA
>NZ_SRZM01000250.1 GCF_019402445.1 Brachyspira pilosicoli | reverse complement strand
GATGATAATAAAAAATTTACTGAAGTATACAATAAATTAATAGATATGTATAAAATTAATAATGAATCTATAGACTTAGCTGATTTAATATTTGATTATGGATTTTATAGTTATTTTTTAAAAGATATAAAATCCTCTATTAAATATTTTGATACAATAAAATCTTTCAATATGGAACTATATAGTGTTTTTAATATAGGTGATATATTAGAATATTTAAGAAATGTAGAAATAGCTAACTCGCAATTAACTAAGCTTTATGAAGAAAAAAAGATATACGACTCAAAATATAAAAATGATAACTTTGAAAACTATATTAGAAAAGACTATATAGATAATTGGGAAAGAGCTATTAGTTTATGGGAAAGTTCATTCATACATTTAGATTATATATCTAATCTAGTAGAAGTAAAAAAAACTATGAATATAGAAGAAGTATTGAAAGAATTTCAACTATATGATTTGCCAAATTACAATATACAAGACCATCAAAAAACTCCTATACATTCGAATAAAATTGATAAAATATTTAGTTTAAGTTTTTCAGATTTTAAAAAGATTTGTCAAAATATAATATTATCAAAGCTTTCTTACACTATAGTACAGGAATATATAGATAATGCTGATAAAATAAAAGGAGATGAGATAGACTATTTAGCATATAACAATAAAATGGCAAGAGTTGAACTTACTTTAATATCTTTTAGAAGATGGAATAAAGTAGATATAGGTGAATTAAGTATTAGAGATTTCTTTATGAAAGTACAAGAGTCTGGTGCTAAAAATGGAATATTAATTGTTCCTGCAGAATTAACTAAAAGTGCTAGAAGTTATGTTTCTCATAATGAAAGCATTACTGTATATTCTAAACATCAATTTAGTAATTTACTTAAAGGAGAAATATTCTAAAACAATAATTTTTATACTTTTAGGATTTATTTTATGGAAAATATATATATATATGTTTTTATATTTCTATTAATATTATTATTTATAATAGCTTTATATTTATTTATAAATAATAATATTTATAAAAAAAATAGTCAGTCTGTTAAAAATATTATTGCTGAGTTAAATAAAAAATTATTAAAAAACCCAAATGATTATAATACTATTTATAAATTAGCATTAATTAAAGATGAAAGCGGAGATATTCTTGACGCTTTAAAAAAGTATGAGTTTCTTATTTCTGTTAATTATTTTAATGATAATGAAAAAACTAAAATATACAAGAGAATGGAGAACATATGCACTGAATTAGATTATAAAGAAGAAGCTTTTAAATATGATGTAATTATTACAAATCTAGAACCAAGTAATATACTTTATTTAATAAAAGTGGCTTACACATTATTTAATGAAAAAAAATATCAATTTGCATGTAATTACTTTAATAAGGCTATTATGTCTAGAAGAGAGTTTAATATAGATGAACTTAAAGCTGCTATATATTCTTATTATAATATAAAAAACTATGAAAGAACAATAACTTTTTTAGAAGATTTAGACAAAAGAATAAACAGAGATTCTATTAATTTACAAAATGAATTAATAGAAATTAGAAAGACTTTAATATCTATGTATTTATTTACTGATAAACTTCAATATGCTAGTGAATACATAGAACAACTTTTAATGGATACTAATAATTTAGAGAGAAGTTTATTAATTTATTATAATAGAATGTATTTATTTGTATTACATAAATTAGGAGATAAAAAAAGATTCAAAGAGATATATAGAAAAATAAAATCAACATTAAAAACTGATGAATTAGAAGCTATAAATGAAGAGTTAATTTTTGATTTTGGATTTTACTCTTATTTTTTAGGATACATAGATGAGGCTATAAAATATTTTGAAATAATTAATAAATTTAATTCTAATATATCAAAAATATATAAAATAAATGAAGTTTTAGGATATTTATATCAAGTTTATAGGGCTCATTTGCAAGTAAATAGAGGAAATCGTAAATTAGATAATATTTATGAACATGAATATTATGAAGATTATGTACAAAAAGAAAATCTTAATGAGTGGGAAAACACTGTAGAGATTTGGGAAAATAGTTTTACAAATTTTGAATACATAAATACTTTAGCACCAAAAAATAATGAAAACTCAATAGACGTAGATAATATATTATTAAATTTAAAAATAACTCATAATATTAAATTTGATAATAAAACAAGAAGTACACATAATAACTCTAATAATAATATCGTAGATAAAATATATAATTTAACTTTTAATGATTTTAAAAAATTATGTAAAAATATAATAACTAATAAACTTTCTTATACTATAGTACAAGAGTTTATAGATAACCCTGATGATAACATAGATGAAATAGACTATTTAGCATATGATAGTGAAGTTGGTAAATATAATTTAACATTTATTTCTATTAAGCGATGGCAAAACACAAATGTTGGGGAATTGATATTAAGAGATTTTATTGTAAAAGTAAAAGATTCTGGTGCTAAAAGAGGAGTATTAATAGTACCTGTAGAATTAACAAGTAGTGCAAAAAGTTATGCTGTACATAGTGAAATTGTTACAATCTATTCTAGAAATCAATTAAACAACTTATTAAAAGGAGAAATTTTTTAAATAATTAAGCACTTACATCTATAAAATTAAACTCTTTAACATCAAATAGACCGCTAGTTGTGAGTTTAATTTCTGGTATAACAGGAAGTGCCATAAATGATAAAGTCATAAACGGGTCTATTTCTCTGTTTACATTAAGTTCATTGTATGCTAATTCATGCATAGAATATATTTTTTTTACTATATCTTTAGGTGCTTCATCTGACATAATGCCTGCTATTTTTAATTGTAATGTATCAAGGACTTTTCCATTTTTTACAACTGTTATTCCGCCTGAACTTTTTTCTATTTCTTTTATTGCAAGTATTATATCTTCATCATTATCACCTACTGCTATTATATTATGAGAGTCATGAGAAACACTTGTAGCAATAGCACCATTTTTTAATTTATAATTTTCTATTAATCCTAAACCTATTTTTCCTGTTGCCTTATGCCTTTCTACAACAACCAATTTTAATATATCAACACTTTTCCTATATCTAAAATAACCATTTTCAAATCCTACTATCCTTACACTTTTCTCTGTAACTAAATCTTTATTAACTATTCTTATAACATTAGCCTCATCAGATTTTAATTTTATTTGTATATCATTAACTGTAATAGGTGCTATATTTATAGTATTAAAAATATTATTATTATAATTATCTTTTTCTACTTTAAATAAAGACTTTCCATTTTCTGCAACTAATTTTCCATCTATAAAAACTTTATTAGCTTTAAAATCTTTTAAATCATCAAATAAAACAATATCAGCCTTATATCCTGAAGCAACTAAACCAATATTTTTAAGTCTGTAACATTCAGCAGCATTAATCGTAGCCATAGCAATTGCATTAAATACATCAAGCCCAAGCTCTACTGCTATTTTTAAATTATGAGATATATGTCCGTTTTCAATAATATGGTCCAAATGCTTATCATCAGTACACATTGCACATCTTCTAGCATTACTTTGATTAACTCCCTGTAAGAGTGAAGCTAAATTCTGTGCAGCAGAACCTTGCCTTAAAAGCACATACATTCCATTAGCTATTCTTGACTTCAAATCTTTAGCAGATACGCATTCATGGTCAGTATAAACTCCAGCAGCCCTATAAGCATTTACTGTCTTTCCTCCAAGCATTACACCATGACCATCTATAATCTTATCTGCATTGATTGCTGCAAGTAATTTTTTAAGCACATCTTTATCAAGAGATAATACACCCGGAGCATTCATCATCTCGGCAAGACCAAATATATCTTCATCGTTTATAAACTCTTCTATTATTTTAGAATCAAGTACAGCTCCAGAATCTTCAAAACTAACAGCAGGCACGCATGAAGAAAGCATAAACTTACATTTTAATGGGCTTTTTTTGGAAGAATTAATCATAAACTTAATACCCTCAATACCGCATACATTGGCAATCTCATGAGGGTCTGTTACAATTAAAGTGGTGCCAAAAGGAATAACAACTTCTGCAAAATTTGCTGGTGCACATAAAGATGATTCTATATGAACATGTGAATCTATTAAACCACTAGTAGCATAAGAACCTTTAGCATCAATAACTTCTTTTGCATTATAAGAACCCACCCCAACAATATAATCATCAACAATAGCAATATCCGCATCAGTAATAGTTGACGAAATTGGGTCTACTACCTTACAATTTCTTATCACCAAATCAGCTAAAACCTTTCCGCTTGATACTTCAATCATCTTTGATAATTTTTCTATAGTCATTAATCGTCCTTATAATTAATATATATTTTAAATATAGTAAATTATAAGTATATTTTCAAATTTCTTAATTATAATAATTAATATCTATATATTCACAAAAATCTTTTATTAACTCTTCAGTTCTTAACGCTATTTTCTCATCTGACCATAGATTTTCTTTTGAAAGTTCAGGTGTATACATAAATAATTTGTTATTATATATTTTAATTTTTTTATCTATATCATTACTTGCCTGTATGTTAGATCTTTTATCAAGTAATGTTAAATTTCCTAATTTATGTTTAAAATCTTCTGAGCAATTTATCCACTCGTCCTCTTTTGGATTTTGAGGGTATATATGCTCTATTGTGGATTTAAGAGGTGTAAAAGCTATATCTATAGTATTTTCTAAAGTTTCTAATAACGGTTTATTAAATAAAAAATACAATAATGCACGCCCCCATTTTAAATTATAAAAATTAGATATTCTTAAAGTATTACAAACTCCTTTAGATAATATTTCTAAAGTTTTACCATCATGCGTAATAACTCTTGGCTCTAATTTTATAATTTCATCTATAGAATTATTATCACTTTTTATAACTCTTAAAATAGAAAAATTAAAAGATTTTATTTTTTCTATTGTATAACCATTTACTAGATGCAGCCAATGCCATTTAACTAAAAATTTAGCAATATACATAATATCATCATCACTATATTTTTTAAACTTCATAGTTATAAGTAAAGGAATCCAAGTATATGCATTTTTACCCATTATTAACAAATGTCTCAAGCACCAAATATAAGCATTTCTCATATTCATAATATACTCATAAGAAGATATAAAATTCTCAAATTCTATTATAGCACCCCATTTATCTCTATTTCTCCATAATTCTCTAATATTTTCATCGCTTGTACCTTTAATACTATCAGGTTTGTACATAGTGATGTAATATTTAAATAAAGACTCCAATGATGTATTTAATTCAGATGATTTTTGTTCTAAAAGTTTCCATTTAGATTCAAAATCTTTATGTCTGTTAATATTCAAATCGTACATCATTTCTGCTTTAATAATATCTGTAGAATTTAACTCAAGACCTCTTGTATTTAAAACAGAAAATATTTTTAAAGCACTGCTCCTAGATGAAGTTTCAACTTTTACAAATTCTATATTTGATAAAACAAAATTTATAAATTTTATAATATCAAAATTAGCAGAATACTCTTTTTTTAAATCATCATAAAATTCTTTTAATAAATTATAATTTTTATATATTAAAATTTTATCATCTATTTTATTTAAATCTTCATCTGAAAGCAAATCAACTATATAAGATGAATCATTTGATTTCTCAGACATAATTTTAGATATTTCTTTTTTCTTTGCCCATAAGCAGTTTTTTAAAAATATGTTTAATTCTGAAATAATTTCCCGCTCATCTTCTGTATAATTAGTAATATTAGAAAAACAGTTTTTATTAAAATCTTTCTGTATCACTTTTAAAAATAAAATAAATGTCGTTAACCTTTGCTGACCATCTATTACATTATGCTTATTATTATCTTTCTCATCTACTACAGTTATTATCGAACCAAAAAAATAATTATTATTATACCCATTTATATATGCATCATATGCTTCAAATATATCATTTATAAATTCGCTTATATTATCTTTTTTCCAAGAGTAGTCCCTTTGATATAAAGGTATAGAATAGTAAAAATTATTATTAGAATTACTTGATAATAATTCAATCAAACTTAGATGTGTTACACTTTTTATCATATTATTATTCATAATAACCACCAAAAAATATAAAGCCTAACTATTATTTAATAGCTAGGCTTATTTCTATTTAATATAGTTTCAATTATTCGCTTAAAATTTTTCTTAATACTTCATTAACAAGTTTAGGGTTACCTTGACCTTTAGTGGCCTTCATTGTTTGACCTACTAAGAATCCGAATGATTTTTCTTTACCTGCTTTGAAGTCTGCTACTGATTTAGGATTTTCTTCTAAAACTTTTCTTATGATTGCTTCAAGCTCACCAGTATCACTAACTTGTTTGATACCTTTTTTCTCAACTATAGCGGAAGGAGCCTCTCCTGTTTCACACATATCCTCAAAAATCTCTTTTGCTATTTTACCGCTTATAACATTTTCATCTATAAGTTTAAATATTTCAGCAATATGTTCTGGTTTTGGTTTGAAATCTTTTATAGTTTGAAGTTTTTTATTTAAGTATGCATTAACTTCTACCATTATCCAGTTGCTTATTTTCTTAGGCTGTTTAGGATAAGCTTTTACTGCTGCCTCATAATAATCAGCCAATGCTGCATCTTCTGTAAGTACAACTATATCCTGATCTGGCAAATCATAATCTTTTTTAAGTCTTTCGCGTTTTTGCTGAGGAAGTTCTGGAAGCTCTTTTTTAGCCTGTTCAATTTCTTCATCTTTAAGAACTAAAAGAGGTATATCTGGGTCTGGGAAATATCTATAATCTGCAGCACCCTCTTTTGAACGCATTCCTTTAGTAGTGTTCTCTTTGGCATCATAAAGTCTAGTTTCTTGTAAGATTTTCTCTCCATTGTTAAGAGCTTTTATCTGACGCTTAATCTCATAGTCAATAGCAAGTCTTACATTTCTAAAACTGTTCATATTTTTTACTTCAGTTTTAGTGCCAAGTTCTTTGCTTCCTTTAGGACGTATAGAAACGTTAGCATCGCATCTTAAAGAACCCTCTTCCATATTACAATCAGAAACATCAATATATTTAAATATTTTTTTAAGCTCTGTTAAATATTGATAAGCTTCTTCACCTGTAGAAATATCAGGCTCGCTTACACATTCAATCAAACAGCAACCTGCACGGTTTAAGTCTACATAGCTTAAAGGTCTTCCTGTATCATCATGCACAAGTTTACCAGCATCTTCTTCCATATGTATTCTGTTTATTCTTATACTTTTATTGTAAGAAGAACCATCTTCATTAAGTACAGTAATATCGAGATGACCTTCAGTACAAATAGGTTCGTCCATTTGAGTAATCTGATAGTAAGAAGGCAAATCTGGGTAGAAATAATGTTTTCTAGCGAATCTGCTTTTCTTTTGAATAGTACAGTTAGTAGCAAGTCCTGCTTTAATAGTTTTATGCACCATTTCTTTATTGACTATAGGCAAAGTACCAGGGTGAGCCTGACATCTTGGACAAGTAAGAGTGTTTGCAGGAGCACCGAAAGTGTTTGGGCATGAACAGAATGCTTTTGTTTTAGTGTTAAGCTGAACATGCACTTCTAATCCTATGACTGCTTCATATTCCATATTTATTAATCCTAATTTTAAAATTATTATTTGTTATATTTTATACGAATTTAATTTTTTTTCAATATATTAAAAAATTATTTAGTTTAATTCGCTAAGTTTCAGCAAAATTGACAAAGCATATAATACTGTTATAATTATAAAAAATGCCAACCTAGCTCAGTTGGTAGAGCAACGCATTCGTAATGCGTGGGTCGTGGGTTCGATTCCCATGGTTGGCTTTTTTAATATTTATAAGGTAGTATTGTGAAACTAATAAATGATGACTGTTTTAATATTTTAAAAGATATTAACAATGAAATTGATTTAATTCTAACAGACCCTCCTTATACTATATCTAAAGACACTGGGTTTATGAATGTAAAAAAAGGAGTAAAAAGATTTGCTGTAAGTATGGATTTTGGAGAGTGGGACAAGGCAATAATAGATTTAGATGTTTTATGCAAAACTTTTTTTAATACTTTAAAAAAAGGCGGGTCTGCTATAATATTTTACGATATATGGAAAATAACCATTTTAAAAGAAGCTATGGAAAAAGCAGGATTTAGAATGATTAGGCTCATTATATGGGAGAAAACCAACCCTGTTCCTTTAAATAGTAAAAGAACTTATTTAACTAATAGCAGAGAGATAGCAATATATGGTGTTAAAGGGAATAACCCTACATTTAATTCAGAATATGATAATGGCATATATAAATATCCAATAGAACATATAAAAAATAGAATACACCCTACACAAAAACCTTTAAAATTAATAGAAGATTTAATAATAAAACATTCAAATATAAATGATACAATATTAGACCCTTTTATGGGTAGCGGTACAACAGGTGTAGCTTCTCTAAATTGTGATAGAAATTTTATAGGTATAGAAAAAGATCAAACATATTTTAAACATGCCGAAGAAAGGATAAAAAATTATGTTGAAAACAAAAAAAGAATTATTTTTGGAATTAGCTAAACCAGATGAAGATGGTTTTTCAAGAATAGTACATATTGATGAATTTATAGGGGTATATGCATCATTACAAATGGGAAATGGAGGAGATTGGTGCCGAGATGATGGAACTTTGGGAAAAGAATTTAATATAAAAAGAGTAAAAGAAAAAGGTAAAATTGTAGGAGTGGCTTTAGAAGGTAGAAAGAAAAATCCTGTTTATAGAACAATAGATAAAAAAATTAAAGATATAATAAAAAAACAAAGATGCGTTGTACTTTACACAGGAGAAGTAGAAGTTGATCATAAAGATGGAAGATATGATAATATATCAAAACATACACAAAAATTAGAAGATTTTCAGCCTTTATCAAAAGCAGCAAATAATGCCAAAAGGCAGCATTGTAAAAATTGTAAGGATACAGGATTAAGATTTGATGCTAAAAATCTTGGATATTCTAAATCTGTTTTAAAAGGTTCTTTAGAATATAATGGTTCTTGTATAGGTTGCTATTGGTATGATCCTAAAAAATTTAATGAAGAAATAAGTAAATGAGTAAAGATGAAAGAATTTGAACTTATAGAAAAAATAAAACAACTATCAAAAAATTTTAATAAAACTTCAAATATCAATATTGGTGATGACTGTGCTGTATTAAAAAATCTTAGCGATAAAAAAGATATTCTTGTAACAACAGATATATTAGTTGAAAATATACATTTTAGCCTTAAATATTATTCTTTTTATGATGTTGGTTATAAATCGGCACAAGTTAATATTAGTGACATTATATGTAAGGGTGCTTTTCCTAAAAGTGTGTTTGTATCATTATCTATACCAAAAAACATTACAGAAGAAAATATATTGAAGTGGTATGAGGGTTTTTTAGATGCATGCAAACCTCTTAGTATAGAAATTGCAGGAGGCGATACCACTAGTTCAAATAATGATTTCTTTATATCTATAACATTAATAGGTGAAATAGAAAAAGATAAAGCAATACTTAGAAGCACAGCAAAAGACAATGACAATATTTATGTTTTAGGCATTGTTGGTGAAAGTGACCTAGGATTAAAAAAACTATTATCTGGAAACTATAGTTATGATGATGAAAGTGTAAAAACTCATTTAAGACCAAAACTTTTCTTTAATGAATGGCAAGAAATAATAAAAAAATACAAAATAAACTCATCTATAGATATTAGTGATGGACTATTACAAGATTTATCTCATATAGCAGAAAAGTCTAATTTGTATGCTAAAGTATTTGAAGACTCTAATTGGCATAAGGTTAATAGATTTTTTAATGATAATAACAACAAAGAAGTATTAAACTCAATACTTACAGGTGGAGAAGATTATGCTGTGTTATTTACAACTCAGTACAATATAGAAGAAAAAGATAATCTTATAAAAATAGGTAAAATAACATCATTAAAAGAAGATAATAGAGTTTCGTTTATAGATAAAAATAATAAAACAGTAAATTTTAAATACACAGGATATACTCATATTTAAAACTTGCTATTAGCAATTTTATCTAAAGCATATTTTTTGTACTTCTCTCTAAGCGTAATAGAAGGTATCCACCAAGCAACAGAAAACACTTTTTTCTTTATAGATTCTATTTTGTCTATATAAACATTATAATCATCATAAGTTTTCATTATATAAACATTATAAGAATAGAAGGCATGTTTTTTTCTATCTATTTCAACATCAAGTTTTTTCATTAGATTATGACAAAGTTTATAAAACTCATTTTTATTTTCTGCTTTATAATTATTAAAAGTGTGAAGCAAAGAAAAGAAATTATGATAATTACAATCTATTAAAAGTTCTTTTTTATTTTCTTTATAGTAATTAAAAATATTTTCAAATACTTCTAATATTGCTAAAGGCATATTTTTTGTATGTGCAATATTTCCTATTAAAGAAGTACTTCTTTGTAAATAATAATATTTAGCATTATTATTATAACACATTTGTGGATTATGTACTAAAAATCTATAAAACATATCTGCATCTTCAGCAAGTCTGAATTTAGAATATAGCAATTTATGTTCAGTTAAAAAATTTTTCTTATACAATTTATTCCAAGCAACAACTAATGGATATTCTGGAGTATTTTCTTTTTCTTCAGTATTAACATTAAAATTACTAATACCTTCAATATAAGAGTTTTTAAATTTATTCTTCCAAATCTTTATTCTATTGTGATAATAAGGTTTTATATTGTTACTAGCTTCATTAACGGTATATATATTATTTGTAAAAACTATATCAGCATTATATTTAATAGCTGTATTATATAACTCTTCAATAAAATTATCAGATACAAAATCATCAGAATCTATAAAAGAAACATACTCTCCATTACTTTCTAATAAACCACTATTTCTTGCAAATCCTAATCCCTGATTTTCTTTATGACTAATAAGCTTTACTCTACTATCTTTATTTACATATTCTTTAATAATACTTTCGGAATTATCAAGAGAACAATCATTCACACAAATTATTTCTATATCTTTTAATGTTTGGTTAATAATACTATCTAAACATTTTTTTACATATTTTTCCACATTATAAATTGGTACAACGACAGAAACTTTTGGCATAAAAATAACCCTAATAATTTTATTAATTAAATTATACACTAATTATAAAAATAATATATACAAAATTTGATTTATATATATAAAAAGTATATCATACTAAATATATAATTTTTTATTAAAGAGTATATTATGATATTAATAACAGGCGGAGCTGGATTTATAGGCTCACATATAGCAGATATATTAATACAAAATAATTATAAAGTTATTATCGCTGATAATTTATCTACAGGTAAAAAAGAAAATATAAACAATAAAGCTCTTTTCTATAATATAGACATAAAAAATTATAATGACCTAGAAGCTATATTTAATAATAATAAAATAGAATATATAATACATTTAGCAGCACAAGTATCAGTACCAAATTCTATAAGAAACCCTATTAATGATGCTAATGAAAATATAATAGCAACTCTTAATATAATAGAACTATCAAAAAAATATAATATAAAAAAAATTATAGCAAGTTCAAGTGCAGCTGTATATGGCATTCCTAAAAAACTTCCAATAGATGAATTGCATAATACTGTTCCTATTTCATATTATGGCTTATCTAAACTTACTATGGAAAAATATTTAATATTATCAAATTTAAATTATATAATTTGCAGATTTTCAAATGTTTACGGACCAAGACAGACACCGCATGGAGAAGCTGGAGTAATTTCAATATTTATGGATAATGCAATCAATAACAAAGATTTAAATATATTTGGAAATGGAAAACAGACTAGAGATTTTATATATGTTGAAGATATAGCT
>NZ_SRZM01000025.1 GCF_019402445.1 Brachyspira pilosicoli | reverse complement strand
ATATATAATATTATAGCTTTTTCATAACTTTTTTCCATAATTTTATATATTTTTATTTATAAATATAAAAAAATAAATATTTTCTAATATCCAATAATAGCAGAATCAGTTCTATAGTCACACCCGCCATATAATACATTATTCTCATTTCTAAACACTATCTGCCCTCTTCCAAAATATCCAAAACCATTTAACTTGTCTTTTTTTATTATATTATGCCCCTTACTCTGAAGCTCTGCTGCTAAATTATTATCAAAATTATGTTCAAGTTCTATATTTTTTTCTCCCACCCATTGCCATCTTGGCTTATCTAAAGCACTTTGAGGATTAAGATTATCATCTATCATGTTTCTTAAAACCTGCAAATGCCCTTGAGGCTGCATAAAAGCCCCCATTACTCCAAATGCCCCAATAGGTTTATTGTCTTTGCATAAAAAACCAGGTATTATAGTGTGATAAGGCTTTTTTCTTGGTGCTATAAAATTTGCTGATGATTTATCTAAAGAGAAATTAGCTCCCCTATTATGCAATGCAATTCCAGTTTCTGGTATCACTATACCCGAACCAAAGCCCATATAATTGCTCTCTATAAAAGAAACTATATTTCCATAAGAATCTGCCGAAGCTAAATAAACCGTATCTCCACTATTAAATATATAATTTGAAGGCTCTAATGCTTTATTTTTAGTTATAAGTTTTGCTCTTTCTTTGGCATACTCTTTTGAAAGCATTTCCTCAATTTTTACTTTCATATGCCTTTCATCAGCTATATATTTTTTTGTGTCTGTAAATGCAAGTTTTAATGCTTCTATATCATAATGAGTATTTGGCTCATCAAAATTGCTAAGTATATTTAACGCCATTAATACTGTTATGCCATGTCCATTTGGAGGTATCTCATAAACATCATAGCCCCTATAGTTTGTAGTTATAGGCTCTACCCAAGTTGGATAATAATCGTTTAAATCCTCTTTAGATAAATAGCCTCCATATTTTTTCATAAATCTATCTATCTTTTCAGCAATCTCTCCCCTATAAAAACTCTCTGCATAAGTATTTCCTATTTCAAATAAAGTTTTGGCATGATGAGGAAGCTTTACAATACTTCCAACTTCTGGAGCTTTGCCTTTAAAACTAAAAGTGTCAAACCAATATTTAAACTCTTCTTTATTATCAGAAACCTTTAAATAATTGTTAAAAGCAATATTCCAATCGAAAGCTACTTGAGGCTGTAATGCATATCCTTCTTCTGCATATCTAATAGCAGGCTCCAAAACTTCTAATAATTTTAACTTACCGAATTTTTTACTTAAAGCAGCCCAAGTTGCAGGAATACCGCCAACAGTGATAGGTATTAGTCCATAATGAGGAACACTATCCAAATTAAGAGATAATATTTTATCAACATCTAAATTTTTAGGTGAAAATCCACTTCCATTTATAGCATGCAATTTATTATCAAAATAAACTATAGCAAAAGCATCTCCACCAAGACCATTAGAAGTAGGCTCTACAACTGTTAAAGCAGCAGCAGTTGCAATGGCACTGTCTATTGCATTTCCACCTTTTTTTAATATTTCAATACCAGCCTCTGTTGCTAATACATTACTGCTTGCAACCATTCCCTTACTTCCAAATACAACATTTCTAGAAGAACTATATTCATTATTATAAAAATTAAACTTCATAAAAATACCAAAAAATATAATTTATTTTAATTATATACTATAAAAAAAATAAATCATCATTAAAAGCAATAAATCTAATAATAAAAAGTAATTATTTGTATATTGACAATTTTTATTATATACTCTAATATTACTATATATAATAAAGTTTTTGGAGATAAAAATGGAAATATCGCAAAGAATTCAAAGGCTAAAAACTTCGCCTGTAAGAAAGTTAAACCCCTATGCCGAAGAAGCTGTAAAAAAAGGCATAAAAATCTATCATCTTAACATAGGTCAGCCTGATATTGAAACACCTAAAGTATTTTTGGAAGCTATCAGCAAATATAACGGTAAAACCCTTAAATATGAACATTCAAGAGGTATGAAACCGCTTATAAATAAAATACAAGAATACTATGAGAAAAAAATAGGCGTCCATTATGAAGAAGATGAAATTAACATCACTAATGGCGGCAGTGAGGGATTATTATTTACTTTATTAGCTATTTTTGATGAAGGTGATGAAATATTAGTGGCAGAACCTTATTATGCTAATTACAATAGTTTTTATGATGTATTAGATATAAAAAGAAATGCCGTTCGCACTTATGCAGAAAAAGGATTCCACCTTCCAAATCGTGATGAGATAGAAAAGCATATTACTCCAAAAACCAAAGCATATATGTTTTCAAATCCTTCTAACCCTACTGGGGTTGTATCTACAAAAGAAGAGCTTGATGATATTGCTTATCTTGCTAAAAAGCACAATATGTTTATTATAAGCGATGAAGTTTACAGAGAGTTTGTTTATGGCGACAGAAAGGCTATAAGTTTCGGTACTTACAAAGACTTGGCTGATAATGTTGTTATAGTTGACTCTATATCAAAAAGATTCTCTGCTTGCGGTGCTAGGATTGGATGTGTAATAAGTAAAAATAAGGCATTTAGCACTGCTGTATTTAGAGAGTGTCAAGCTAGATTATCTGCTCCTACACTTGAGATGGTTGGTGCTGCTGCTTTATATGACTTGCCTGATAACTATTTTGAAGCTGCTAGAAAAGAATATGATAACAGAAGAAAAATCATGTTTGAAGAGCTTACAAAGATGGACGGCGTTGTAATGAAAGAGCCTGAGGGAGCTTTCTATGTGCTTGCTAAACTTCCTGTAAAAAATGCTGAAGAGTTTGCTATATGGCTTCTTAAAGACTTTAATCTTGATGGTGAGACAGTTATGTTTGCTCCTGGTGAAGGTTTTTATGCAACTCCCGGCTTAGGTAAAGATGAAGTGAGAATGTGCTATGCATTAGAGGCAAGAGACATAAAAAGAGCTATGGAGATTTTGAAACAGGGCTTAATTAAATACAAAAAAGAAGTAGAAAAATAATTTTTTAAAATAAATAAAGGGGCTGTGATAAACAGTCCCCCATTTTATTATTCAAATTATATATTTAAGAATTTTGATTTTCTTTATTGTTATTTTTATTATCTGTCAATACCATATCGCTCAAATAGTTAAGCAGTGTATTAAAATTGTTTATAGTCTGTTCATCTAATTCTCTTTTAAGGATATTATTTTTGAATAATGATGAAAGGCTTCCGCTTTTATTTTGTATCATTTCTTTATATCTTTCTTTATCATTATCGCTGAATAGGCTTTCTATTTCTTTGAAAGAAGAGTCTGCTTCTTTTAATTGAAACACAATTAATTTCTCTTTCATTAAAGAATTTGATTCTGAAGCTTTTTTGAATAAATTTGCCCTATCATCGCTGTCTGTTAATATAATAGCCTCTCTAAACTGTACCAACTGTTTTAATTTATTATTCATTTCTGTATTATCTTTTCCAAGTCCATGAATAGGCAAAAATACTACATTTATTTTTTTGTTTTCTTTTGTTTCTTTTAATTTCTTGAAAGCTGTAAGATAATTATAATCAATAAGACCTTCAACAAATATTACTTTATTATTAGGATTAGTTATTATATCTTTATGAAGCACTCCAAAACTGTTTACTATTTCATTTAATGTATCAACTTCATCTTCTCCTATAGCAGAAAAATCATTCTGTATTTCAACTCCTATTTTATCTTTTTTGAATCTTACAATTCTAAGCTCATCTAAATAATCAACATCTATAAATGAAGGATTGTGAGTAGTAGTTATAAATGTTATTCCATGATTTCTAGCAAATTTTTTAATGAAATTTCTTAAATCTCTTCTTCCCGGTATTGATAAATGTATTTCAGGCTCATCCATCAAAACTATATCTCCAGGATTTAATTCATTAGAATGTAAAAAATTAAAGAAGAAATTAAAAAACCATTTGAACCCTACAGATTGCTGTTTTAATGAAATAATATTTCCATTTTTTTCCATAGATAAATATATTTC
>NZ_SRZM01000249.1 GCF_019402445.1 Brachyspira pilosicoli | reverse complement strand
ATCATTATCAACATCATCAGTAATATAATCCGCAATTTCTTTTACTTCTTTATTAGCATTGCCCATAGCAACACCAATATGAGCATGTTTTATCATGCTAATATCATTTTCTCCATCACCAAAGGCAATAGTTTCTTCCAGCTTAATACCATAATGTTCTATAATTTTATCTATGCCTACATGTTTTCCAATATTTTTTATATTAACATCAAAAAAAATTGGATGCCATCTGCTTGAACTAGAGTTTATTAAGATACTATTCATTATTTCTTTTTCTATATCTCTATCTGAAAATATATTAATCTGAAATATATCATCTATATTATTATGAATATATTCTGTAAAACTATCTATAACATTCGCTTTAACATTTACCATATTATAAAACATTTCCATAGTTTTATGAGTGTTTGTGTAAATGTCTTTACTTGTCATAATAGAACATGGTAGATTATGATTTTCTAAATAATTGCATAAACTTTTTAAATCGTTTTTGTTTAATGTAATTTTATATATTTCTTTTTTTTCTATATAGCATTGAGAACCATTAAAAGTAATATATCCATCAAACTCTATATTGTCCAAATTATCTATTTGATATAATGCTCTTCCTGTTGCTACAAATACTTTTATATTTTTTTGTTTGAGAGCGAGTATTGCTTTTTTTGATAATTCAGATATCTTATGTGTATTAAAACTCACTAAAGTTCCATCTACATCAAAAAATGCTGCTTTTATCATATAATTAATAACCTATTTTATAAAAAATTTAACTGCTATATTATATATTAAATTATATAAAAAAGCGAGTGAAAACTTTTTGCTTTCAACTCGCTTAAATAAAACATTGTATTATTTTAATTGTATATAATTCATTCTAATTTTATAGAATATGTTATTTCCCATTCCTCTTCTCTATTATCATTAAAATCTTTATATTTAACAACTATCTCTTGTTCTTTACCTTTTTCTAATACAAAAGATGAAGGGGTACAAGATATTACTTTTTCTGATTGACTTTCTGTACTTAACTTTTTATCATTAGGGTTATATGCTAAAGTTAATAATGAATTATCATAATCAGATATATGAGTTACAGTTCCGCCATAATCAGGGAAGCCTAAAAGCCAATTATATTTAATAAACTTAGTATCTATATCAATTTTAAACATAGTTTTTTCTATATCTGATACACTATATTTTGTACTTTTTTCTGATATAGTGCTGTCATTATTTTTTATGGTGATTATGCTGTTAGGTGTTGCTCCAAAACCAAGCTCTTTACCTTCTCCATAATTTCCAAGCATTTCATATGTTTTTGACTGACTGTCTTCATAAATAGAAGCTCTTGTAGCATATACTAAATATGCTTCATCTTTTATTTTATATCCTCCAAAACCAATAGGATTGGAATAACTTTTAATACTTATATTTTTTACAGATTTAGATGAAACAACAACAGATATTCTATTTCCTTCTTCTTTTAAGTTTAAATAAGGAGAACGTCCTGGTTTTTCTCTTGTTGCTATGGCTCTAGGTTTATTATTTTCTTTATGTATTGAAGGTACATAATCTGTTGCTCCCAATTCCATTTCTCTTTTATATTCATCAAATAATGTAACTGTTCCATCTTCTGAAACAAATCCTATAGGGTCGTATTCATAAAAGAATCTTCTGTCTTGATAGTTTTCTATTGCATCAAATTTAGTAGGATATTTATTACCTAATGTAGAGCCTGTTTCTACTATCTTTGCATATGCAAATATAAATTTAGAATATTTATCTATAGCTATCAAATAATTGTTCATAGGTACGTTAGCCGCTGAACCATTAATTCTCATAAAAATAAATCTTTGAAGTCTTTCAGATTTATTATATTCTCCAGTTGATGATACCAATGGATTTTTATTAACATATTTGTATACAACCATATCAGATATTGCTACGTTAAGAGGGTAGGTTACTTTATTTCCATCATTTCTAGCATCAAAGTTAAACTCATTTTTTAAATCGTCTCCTTTAATCCAGCTTCTTCCGTCATTTGGTATAAAGAATCTATATTCAGGAACATTACCCTTACCAAAATTTACTTTCATAAACCAACTGTCTATAATACTTCCATCAAATATATATTTTTCATCATTCCAACCATAATACCCATCTCCCTTATAATTTGGATTAAAAGGGTCTTCTTCTGGAGATAAATTTTCTCCTCCGCTGCCTATATCTACATCAGAACCGCCTGTATCGCTTTCTGATGAATTAACTTTTTTATTATAATAATATCTAGAATCAAAAGGTCTCGCACAAGCTATGAGCATAAGCATAGCTGCTATTAATAATACATATAATTTTTTCATTTCATAACCTCTCATTGCATAAAAAAAACACTAATCCTATTTAAATATAGGAAAAATAGTAAAAAATAGCAACTTTTTTACTATTTTTTATAAAAGCAGATATAATTTTTTAATCTATACCTGCTTTTAATTTTTATAAACTATAATAAATACACTATTTATTCTCTATTAGATTCAAAAGCATTAGCTTCTATAGGAGCTCCAAGCTGTCCAAGTGTTAAACTCATTCTAATAGTTTTATAGCCATCTTTATCAACTAAAGAAATTCTACTATAATTACCAAAAGTTCCGCTAGCTCCGTTTATACATTCATATACAGCAGTAAAATTATTAGAAGAATCATTATCATATCTTGCTAATTTAAATTCATATGGTCTATTATTTAATGTTACAGTAAATTTAGAACCATCATCATTAAATTTAAATTCTACACTTCCAGGAGCAAATTTTTCTGGATTAAATGCTGTATGAGTCCAATCTACAAATGTACAAGTGCTATCATAAGAATGTTCTACTACATTTTTAAATGTTGCCATTTTCACTCTATCAGCAAATAATGGACCATTGTCAATAAATGATGTAGTTCCAACCACAATTCCATCTTTATATATTGTATTATTATCAGTTTGTATACTCATTGTAATTGTTTCACTGCTCTTTTCATCTTTGTATATAGCTGATTTTTCTTCTGATGATACTATTTTATAACGTTTAGTAGTTGCTGAAACATTCCAATTATCTTCTGTTATATCTAATGTTTGGGCATCACTTGAGAATTTATAAGTATATAATATCAAGCTCTTTCCTGTAGGTGAATAATCTACAGGTAAAGGACTATCTGTTTTATATTCACTATAATCTCTATATTTATATGTTTTGTCTTTAACATTATTTATAAAGCCGCCTTCTATAACATTTACATTTAAATATCCAGGTGTTGAAGTTACTCCATCTGTAGGAGTTGTTTCAGGAGAAGCCCAAGAACTTCCAGACCAATATAATACTCCATCTTTAACCCCATCATAATCTGCTAATCTTAATCCCCAGTATTTAGCAGTAGCTTCTTTATACACAGCTCTGTCGCTTGAATCCTCTTGAGCAAATGTATAACTTCTTACATAACTGTTGTTTTCATAATAATCTAAACTTGTACCTGAAGGATTAAATCTATACTCATAGGTGCCGTTTTTTGATTTATATGATTTTCCTGCCGCTCTGTCTACAAATGCAGGCCCATTGTCTTGATAATTAAGTATATATTCTCTAGTACCATCTTTTATTTTGTCATAAGTACCAAGTCCTGTTATCGTTAAATCTCCATATTTTAATGAAGTAGGGCCAGTAACTTCTTTGCTGCAGTTATAAGTTTTAGTAACTATACCATCATAAAAATGATTTTCTGTTAAAGTAAGAGTTAAACCATCAGATGAAAATTCATATGTGTATAAAGTTAGTTTATCTCTTATAGCATAAGTTTTACCTTTAAACTGATCTATTATAGTTTGTGGGTCTATATCTTCTATAGCTACCATATAATATGGAGAGCGTCCTGCACTATTTTCATTATTATATCCTGCGATTTCTCTGCTTGGATCATGTATTTGAGGAAAATATGCATTAGCATCTTTAGCCATTTCATTTTGATATTCTCTATATAAAGTTAATTTTAAAGAATCAGTAGAATCATCATAACTCATAAAGCCTATAGGATCATATTCATAAAACTTTCTTTTTTCACCATGAAGTTCCACCGCTTCAAATTCTGTAGGATATTTTTGCCCAACTGCTTCTGCTGTTTTAGTAATTTTAGCATAGGCAAATACTAGTTTGGAATGAGTGTCAACAGCTATTAAATAATTATTAAGTGAAACAACTACAGCTTTACCTATAATCCTATAAAATAAAAATCTTCCCATTCTTTCAGACTGATTGTAAGCACTTTCAGGCGTAACCAAAGGATTTTTATAATCATATCTATAAAAAGAAGCACCTGTAATTTTATATCCCTGTGCTTTATTTGCACCATCTTGAGCATTATATTTATTTTCTGCTGTTAGAGTATCTGAAACTGTCCATACTGTACCATCTTTAAAAAATGAATACATAGGAACATTGTTATTATCAAAACTAGCGGCAAATAAAAAATCTAATATTTTATTTCCATCAAATTGATAACCGATGTCATTCCATTGACCATTTTTAAATGGGTCTTGATCTTCAGGTATATCTTCATCTCCCGCTATATCAGAAGGGGTTGAATCACTTTCTGAATTTGAAGAGCTTGCTTTTTTATTGTAATAATACATAGGGCTGAATCTTCTGGCACAAGAACTAAATAATAAACTGACCGCCAAGAATATTAGTATTATTTGTATTTTTTTCATAAATAACCCCTGCTTTTATTTATTTAAAAAATAAATAAAAAACGAGTGAAAACTTTTTGGTTTTCACTACGTTTTGAAAATATTTAATTAATTTATTCATTTACAGATTCAAATTTTAAAGTGTAAGTAATTTCAAATTCCTCACCATTTGAAGCATCATTACCCTTCATCCATTTGTATCTTATAGTAATATCTTTAGTATCTCCTCTTTTAAGAGTAAAATTAGGTGTATAATAGCTTATACTTGTAGAAAGTTCTTCATTTTTTATAACAGAGTTTTCATCATCTACAACAAACTGCTGATTATTAGTATCGTATTTTAATTTCAAAATAGGAGCAGAAATAGCTGCCATATTTCCGCTACCATGCTGTCCAAATTTAGCTGTATCAGCAAATCCTGTTTCTTTATTGTATTTATCTACACGGGAAGCTAATTCTATTGTAGCACCTTTATCTATATTCTTTATTTCATTAACTATCTGAGAAGAAAAATCTGCTTGCTGATTAATTGCGATATTTTTTGTTTCACTTAAATATATCATTCCTGTCATAGATTCAGATTTTGGATCTAAGTTTTCTATATTTTGTAACACTCCGCTTCCCATTTCATTATTATAAGCTACTCCTCCTATTGTATAAGTAAACCAAGCATTGTTTTTAGGAGAACTCATAAATCCAAATACTGCTTCTCTGCTTTTTACACTTATATTTTTCAAGCTTTTAGCCATTATTGTTATATTATCTTTAGTACCTGCTTCAACTTTAATAGGCATATATGGAGATCTTCCTTCTGTTTCTGTTGCTGAAGCTATTGGTCTGTCTAAATTTATAACATTATCTTTTACTCTTGGTGCATATCTATTGTTTCCTATAGAAGTTAAACACCAATCAAATATTTTTATAGTCTTATCTGGAAGAACTACTCCAACAGGGTCGTACTCATAAAAATATTGTATACCTTCAGTATTATTAAAATATATAGGGCTATTGGAATAAGCATCAGCTTCCCATCCAACTTCAACGGCACTCCAAGCTATAGGCATTTGTGCTATTACAACTTTTGTCCATTTAGTAGGAACACCAAAAGCAAATACTAGTTTAGAATAACTGTCTATACATATTAAAAAGTTATCTACTTTTTTACCTGCAGAACTACCAATCAATTGATAGAAATAAAATCTTTTTAATCTATCACTTTGATTATATGAGCTATTAGGGTCAAATGTTGGATTCTTTCCTTTATATAAATAATAGGTTACTCCTGTTATAGAGAAATTTCCAGCAGAAGATGATAAATCTCCTCCGTTTTTATAGCAATTGCTAGCAGGATAAAAAGAAGTCCAACTGCCTTCTTCTAATCTATATGTAGGTCTGTTGTTACCATCAAAATCTGCCCTTATAACTAAATTATCAAGGTCTAAAGTGAAACCGCCGTAGTTAGGATCATTCCAAGGCTTATCACCATTATCATTATTAAAAGGGTCTTCCTCTGGGGATAAAATCTCATCTCCACCACCTAAATCTGGAGGTAATATATTATCATTTGTACTTGAACTAGAATTGCTGGTTCTATTATAGTAGTACATAGGATTAAAGCCCCTTGCACAAGAGCTTAAAAATAAAATACTTAATATTAATAAAAATATCCAAATTTTTTTCATAAAGATGACTCCGCAAAAATAGTATTAACTAACTATTGATTATCCCTTAAATGCTAAACCTAAAGTTAAACCAAAGTCTAATGAGTTAATATAATATGAAGGCAATTTAGTTTCAGTTGTGAAATTAGGTCTTACTGCTTCCATTAATTTTAATAAAGAATCAGGCATTGTTATATATTGAGGGCTATATACATTAAATCTTGTATATACTCCTAAAATAACTTCAACTCTGTCATTAACTGGCTGATTATATTCTAAAGAGAATTTTATGCTAAGCATTAATGGGTTCATATTTTTTATCATAAAATCTGTAACTATTATTTCTCCAACTTCAGGAGTTAAAACTGTATTATCATCAGCATAAGCCAAATATGAAGGAGATAAATCTGCTATTAATTTTCCTCCAACTTGAAGACCTAAAGCCAATTTACTATTTAAAAAGTAAGCCTTAGTACCAACTCCAAAACTAACTACAGGAGCATAATTAACATTAATATACATATTAACAGTTACCCCTTCTATTGTGTTTCCAGCAACCTGTCCAGCAAATCCATTACCAACACCAATAGAAGCATATAAACTCATACCGCTGAATTTAGCAGGGTCTAATCCTCCAAACCATTTTTGTGAACCAAATAAATATCCAAGCTCAGCTTCTCCATCCATGGTGTATCCTACAGAACCTTTCATATAAGCAGCACCTATCTTATCTAAGTCTGATGCACTAATAGATGGTAATGTGGCAGTACCGTTAAAATTAGCTCTTAATCCCCATACGAATCCTTCGTCAAAAGAATAAAGGTTTAATGCTATAACAAAAAATATTATAATAAAATTTATTCTCTTTCTCATAATATAAACTCCATTTATAGGCTTGTCTCTAATAAAAAGCATATAGTATATTTAATATAAGTAAATATACATAATGCGTTTTTTGTCGAAAAAAATATTTTATTATACAAGTTTTTTAATAAAAATAAAACATTTTATACATATTTTACTACATTATTT